>VYCX01000291.1 GCA_009843725.1 Boseongicola sp. SB0675_bin_26 | reverse complement strand
ATTTTGAGCGACTGACGGCACTGCTGTCTCCCCGCGCGCCGCGAGCTTGTGGCGGGAGCTCGCGTCTCAGAACTCCTGGAAATGCTGATGCAGCGGGAAACCCCTGCGGAGCTCTTGATCGCAATGTCGAGGCAGGCAATGCACGGCTTCGCCCGACTTGTCCGAAAGACGTGCGGACATTTTCCGTCGCAGATGTTCAAGAGAATTCCGGAACGCGCGCACCCCCGGACAATGGCGGGCCGGACGTTCGATCGAAGCGGGAAGGAAAGACGCTCGCGGCAAGCCTGCGGCAACCAATCAGCCGTCTTTGAGCGCGATTGCCATGGCGAATGGCCAGTGTTCCTGCCCGCAACCGGACATCAAGCGGGCCCGCATGGAATCGCGGGCGCCTCAGGCTGCCTCGTTAAGGCGCGCCACGTAGCGGGCAAGCGTGTCAATTTCGAGATTCACCTTGTCGCCCGGCTTTGCCTCGCCCCAAGTCGTGACAGCCTTGGTGTGAGGGATGAGATTCATGCCGAAGCGCGCGCCATCGACTTGGTTCACCGTCAATGACGTGCCGTTCAATGCAACCGACCCCTTGGGCGCGATGAACCGGGCGAGTTCATCCGGGGCGTCAAGAACCACCCTCGTGCAATCGCCCTCTTCCCGGATGTCTCCGACAATGGCGATTCCGTCGACGTGCCCCGAAACGATATGCCCTCCGATCTCGTCACCGACCTTGAGGGCGCGTTCCAGGTTGATTCGCCGGCCTGGTTCCCATTGGCCCAAGTTCGTCTTGGAGAGCGTTTCCTCGCTTGCCTGCACGGCAAACCACGTGTGCGGGTCGCGTCCCAAGTCAGTCACGGTCAGACAAACCCCGTCACAGGCAATCGATGCCCCGATATCGAGGTTGCCGGCTTCGTAGGAGGTTCCAATCCTGACATCGAGCACACCGGCGCGCTCGACGCCAAGAATTTCGCCGATGTCGGTCACAATGCCAGTGAACATCGCTTCGCCTTTCGCTTCATCGGTTCAGGCAGGCCCGTTGAGCCGCTTGCACAAGTATCCCGGCACTGTCGCCTTGGCTCTCGGTCCGCCAACATGCTTCACTGCCCTAACTGACTGCGACAAGCACCTCAACCTCAACCAAGTCAATCAGCCAAGACATCCAAGCGGTCACGAGCCATATCGACATCGACTCGATCGTCGGCGCCTCCCAAGTTTGCCCTGCAGGAGGCCGTTGAGGTCATGGCAGGCTCCAAGCTCGCGGCAGTTCGAAGCATTGAAGTCGCGGACGTGCCCTGTCTGCGTCCTGCAATTCGACGAACACCTCTTCCCGTTCATCCAATGCGAGCAAGACGTCGTCCTGAGCACGGCCCGAAGTGACGTCAATGTTGCTGCGCCCGCAATGGATTCCGAATTCGGCGGCGGGGAGAATTTGCGACGCAAGAGCTTTCTGTTGCGGTTCACTTGCCTCGGTCGAAGAAGGGCCCTGTGTCCGACATCCGCCATTCGCCTTCGTTTCGACCTTTTCACGCAGAAGAACTGCAAGGCCTCAAAACGGGTTCATGACCGGGTGCGGTCGCGCGATCGTTCGGAACACTCGCGAAGAGCCGATTCAATCTGCATTGCCGCGCCGCCAGACATGCATGATGTCCGTCCCGAACCGACGTTGTTCCATGAACTCGAATTCCGGAGCTTCAGAAAGTTGACTGACGCCGACAGCGCCAATCGACGGCTTGCCCTCCGCCCCAAGGACCTTGCCCGCCGAAAAGACCACAAGCTGATCAACCAGCCCTGCTGACAGGAGCGAGGCCGCAAGCGTCCCGCCACCTTCGCACAAGACCCGTGTCAGGCCGCGCGCTCCCAGTTTCTGCATCAGGCTTGCAATGTCGACCTGCCCCTCGGACACCGGAACTGGCAGGAGATCTGCACCCGCCAACCTCCACTGCGCCGCGTCCTCGCCCTTTTCCTGCCCGTGAGCCAGCCAGACCGGCCCCGCCTCTTCAAGCCTCTCAGTGAGCCGGCACCGGGCGGAGAGGGCCTGGTTTCCGCTCACGACGATCCGGACCGGCTGGCGAACAGCGCCCATGCCACGAACCGTCAATTTCGGGTCGTCGATTCTGACGGTTCCCGCACCGACCATTACCGCGTCATGGGACATTCGCAGTGCATGGGAGACGCGACGGGCCTCCTTGCCCGTGATCCACCGGCTTTCGCCCGCCGCTGTCGCGATCCGCCCGTCAAGGGTCACTGCCAGCTTCAACGTGACAAACGGGCGACCCTTCGCAACCCGCATCAGGAATCCTGCGTGGGCTTCACGCGCAGCACCCGCCAAGAGACCGACGTCCACGGTGATTCCGGCTCCGCGAAGGCGCTCGATGCCGCGCCCCGCCACCCTGCCGTCCGGGTCCTCCATTGGAACGACCACGCGGGTCAGGCCAGCCTCGACCAGCGCATCTGCACAGGGCGGCGTTCTGCCTTGGTGGGCGCAGGGTTCCAACGAAACATACGCCGTCCCTCCGTTGGCGGCATGCCCCGCCTGCGCCAATGCACGCGTCTCCGCATGTGGCGTGCCACGATCACCGGTCCATCCACGCCCGATTACGCGACCGTCCAATACGATCACGCACCCCACCGCCGGGTTTGGCCACACGCGCCCAAGCCCGCGACGCCCGAGCGTCAGCGCATGCGCCATGTGGCGAGCGTCGGCCGCGGTCACTCGTTCCTTTGGGCGGGCCGAAGCTCGCTCACGAACTTGTCAAAATCATCTGCGGCCTGGAAATTCTTGTAAACGCTTGCAAATCGCACATAGGCCACCGTGTCGATCCGATCCAGGCTCTCCATCACGATCTCGCCAATGGTCGTCGAAGGAACGTCCGTCTCGCCCATGCTTTCCAGCCTGCGGACGATGCCACTGATCATCTGGTCGATTCGATCCGGTTCGATCGGGCGCTTCTGCATGGCGATGCGAATGGAGCGCTCCAGCTTGTCGCGGTCGAAGTTCTCCCGCTTGCCGCTCGACTTGATGACCACGAGATCGCGCAGCTGAACACGTTCATAAGTCGTGAACCGTCCGCCGCATGCCGGGCAGAACCGTCGTCTTCGGATCACCACATGATCTTCTGCCGGACGGGAGTCCTTGACCTGCGTGTCTGTACTTCCGCAAAACGGGCAGCGCATAATGCGTCCCTCCTGACTGTGTCTAGGGGAACCTGCCCCTCTTCTGCACAGGCACTATAGGGCACCTCCATCATTTTGGGTAGAGGCCAATTCAACGCGCCATATGCGCCGATGAGGCATCATCCTCGACGGACACGGGTTCGAGCACCAGAAACCTCGTTCCGGCCGAGTTGAGCCGCTCCTCCGAGGTGACGTGGAAGCCCCGCCCCATGAACTCCTCGACAGGGTCGGCGCGCCGCGCGTCCGAGAACACGGACAGCCCGGAACCGAACCGGACCGGCTCGACCGTCAGGTGCACGCGATCGATCGCACGATGGGCAAGAAACCAGTCGTGGACGCGCGTGCCTCCCAGAATCAGGCCGCGGGCAAGGGCATGAACCTCGCACACGTGCTCGGGAAGCATCCGCGGGGTCAGGCCCTCCGGGTTCACCCAAAGTTGAGAGGGCCTTTTCCATCCACTCACCTTGGTCGAGAACACGATCCGCCGCCGGTCGGGCCTGTCGGCCGCTTCGTGCGTGTGCCGTCCCATGATCGACCAGTCGGCTGCCTCCACGTCGTGAAAGAAGAGTTCCTGCTCTTCCGCGCTTGCCCAGGCCTGGGGAGGCTCTCCGACCGAACGTGCAATGAACCCATCCTCGGAGACGACGACCGTAAGAAGAAATTCGCTCATTCCGACTTGAGAAAGGCCTCGAAGGCGGTAGCATGGTCCGGATGCCAGCGTGAAAGCGCCGGCGGGTTCTCTATGATGTCGCCGACCGCCCAAGCCATGCGCCGCTCGTCCGTGGCACGGTCCACGTCGTTGTCGGGACAGAGAATGTAGAAATCACCCCTGTTCAGGCTCTCAAGCATGAATCCTGCGGTCTGTTCCGGAGTCCAGGCGCCAGCCGGCTTCTCGGTCCGGCCATGGCGCGTCAGGTCGGTGAACACGAACCCCGGAACGAGAAGATGCGCGGTCACGCGACATGCATCCGCGTTTCGCAATTCATGGGCCAGCGCCTCGGTAAAGGCTTTAACGCCCGCCTTGGAAACGTTGTAGGCCGGATCTCCCGGCGGTGTCGTTATGCCCTGCTTTGAACCGGTGTTGATGATCGCGCCGGGTCGCGCGCGCACGATCATTCGCGGCGCAAAGACACGGCTTCCATTGATGACGCCCCAGAGATTCACGTCCAGGATTCTCAGCCAGTCTCCTCCATCCGCGAACATCGAGGACCCCGGCTGAATGCCGGCATTGTTCATCAGGATGTCCGTTCCGCCGAAGCGGTCGGCAACCCGTGCCTCAAGCGCCTGCATTGCGCCCAAGTTCGATACGTCCATGGCTTCCGCCATGACTTCAGGCGCGCCTGCAGCCTTCAGCCGCTCGGCGGCCGGCTTCAGCAAGGCCTCGCGATTGTCCACGATGGCAACTCTCATGCCCGCCGCGGCAAAAAGCTCGGCCGAGGCAAGGCCGATGCCGGACGCGCCTCCGGTAATCGTGGCAACGGATCCTGAGGTCATCGCGGCGTGCTTCATGTCGGCAAACCCTTCCAGTTTCGCTCAACCTTCGGCGAGCGCATCCAGTTTGGCAAGTCCGCGCTCGCGCTCGCTGCCCGCCCTGTCGTCCATGGTCGATCCCATGAAGCGCGACAAGAAGCTCCTCCCGAAACCTGTCAGCTTCCGCAAGGGACGCAAGGCATAGGCGCGATGGCCCTGGCCCGACGCCCCCCGAGGCCTTGGGCAAACGCCTACTGGTCCAGGAAGCTCCTGAGCTTTCTGGACCTGCTCGGATGCTTCAGCTTCCTCAGCGCCTTCGCCTCGATCTGCCGAATGCGCTCCCGGGTCACGCTGAACTGCTGGCCCACCTCCTCCAGGGTGTGGTCCGTGTTCATGCCGATGCCGAACCGCATTCTCAACACGCGCTCCTCCCGGGGCGTGAGGGACGCAAGGACCCGCGTGGTCGTCTCCTTGAGGTTTTCCTGGATGGCGCTGTCTAATGGCAGAATCGCGTTCTTGTCCTCGATGAAGTCGCCGAGCTGGGAATCTTCCTCGTCCCCGATCGGCGTTTCCAGCGAGATCGGCTCCTTGGCGATCTTCATGACCTTGCGGACCTTTTCGAGCGGCATCTGCAGCTTTTCGGCAAGTTCCTCGGGCGTTGCCTCGCGGCCGATCTCGTGCAGCATCTGGCGACCAGTGCGCACGAGCTTGTTGATCGTTTCGATCATGTGCACCGGGATCCGGATCGTGCGCGCCTGATCGGCAATGCTGCGCGTGATCGCCTGCCGAATCCACCAGGTCGCGTAGGTGGAGAACTTGTAGCCTCGCCGGTACTCGAACTTGTCCACCGCCTTCATGAGGCCGATGTTGCCTTCCTGAATGAGATCAAGGAATTGCAGCCCCCTGTTCGTGTACTTCTTGGCAATCGAGATCACGAGGCGCAGGTTCGCCTCGACCATTTCCCTCTTGGCCTGACGGGCCTCCTTCTCGCCCTTCTGGACCTGCGAGACGATGCGCCGGAACTCGGAGATGTCGACACCCACGTACTGGCCCACCTGGGCCATGTCTCCACGCAGTTCCTCGATCTTCTCCGGCGACCGTTCCACGAAGGTCGCCCAGGCCCGCCCGGACTTTTGGCCCATCCGGTCGAGCCAGTTCGGATCCAGCTCATGGCCGCGGTATTCGTCGATGAATTCGCGGCGGTTGATGCGCGCCTGGTCGGCAAGCTTTACCATTGCGGAATCAATCGACATGATACGACGGTTGATGCCGTAGAGCTGGTCCATCAACGCCTCGATACGGTTGTTGTGCAGATCCAGCCCGTTCACCATGCCGACGATTTCCAGGCGCAGTTTCTGGTACCTGTTCTCTTGCCGCGTGGAAAAGCTGCCGTCCTCCTTCAAGGTCGCCGCGATGCGGCTGTCCTGCAGCTTTGACAGCCGTGCGTAATCCTTTGCGATCTGCGTCAGGGTTTCGAGGACACGAGGCTTAAGGGCCGCCTCCATGGCCGCAAGCGACATGTTCGCGGCCTCGTCGTCATCCTCGTCCTCGTCCTTCTCGATCGGGTTTCCGTCAGCATCGAGCTCCGGCTGCTCCTCGCCTTTCTTCGACTGCTTCGCGTTCGCGTCATCGATGGCTGCATCGTCCCCGTCTTCCGACACGTCCATGGAATTTCCGAAAGTGGCTTCCAGGTCGATGACATCCCGAAGGAGAATCTCCTCGTCCAGGAGCTCCTGTCGCCAGATCGTGATTGCCTGAAAGGTAAGCGGGCTTTCGCAAAGTCCTGCGATCATCGTGTTCCGACCGGCCTCGATCCGCTTGGCGATCGCGATCTCGCCCTCCCGGGAGAGGAGTTCGACCGATCCCATCTCGCGCAGGTACATTCGTACAGGATCATCCGTACGGTCCAGCTTCTCGGTCTCCGTCTGGGAAACCGCCAGTTCGCGGGAGCTCGAAGTCTCGACCACTTCGGTAGAGGCCTGTGGCTTCTTGCCGTCGTCGTCCGTGTCTGCGTCCTCTTCGTCCTCGATGATGTTGATGCCCATTTCGGAGAGCATCGACATCACGTCCTCGATCTGCTCGGACGCAACCTGATCGGGCGGCAAGACCCGGTTCAACTGATCGTAGGTGATGTAGCCCTTCGCACGAGCCTCGACGATCATTTTCTTGACGGCCGCCTGGCTCATGTCCAGAACGACTTCGCCTTCCTGATCGTCCGTCTTCTGCTCGTCGCTGGTGTCCTTGGCAGCCATACGCCACTCCCGGGAATCTGTGGTGATTCGGCGCCTTGCGAATCACCCGGCGCGAATCAATGATTCTCTATCCGCACCTCGAGGCTTTTGCCACATCGTGAACATCTCTATGTCCTGCCACGCGGCTTCTCGTAGTTCAGACCCTCGATCAGGGCGTCGAGCTCGCTTCTCTCTTTCCGATTCATGCGCGCGCCGTTCGGCCCCACATCGTATTCCGTCTCGTCCTCGGCGGCCACTCGGTCGGAGCCCGTCAATGTCAGGGCCGCCTCGCCCAGCCGGTACGTCAGCGATTCGTCGGCGTCACCCTTGATGTCCTGCATCGCCTCCTGAATGTCCTTGTGCGCACCGCGCTTGGCGACAAGGTTCTCGAATTCCTTTGTCACCGCCAAGGCGACAAATTCCTCGTCTGCACCTGGCTGCATGGCGGGCGCGATGCGCACATGGCGGGAGCGGAACAGTTTTTCAAGGACTTGGGAGCCACAAATTGCCTCGACAGCCTCACGGCCCGAATCTTCGACCGCCAGAAGCGCCTTTCGCACGGTCTCGTGTTCGGGCCTGGTCGTGTCAAGCTGCTCGAGATCTGCCACGAAGCGGGGCACGATTCCAGTGTGCCTCACGAGGCTGGCCAGAATCACCGCCTCCTTCAAGTGCTCGTGGGCCCGGGCATCGGCAGAAGCAAGCGCGCTTGTCTTGGTCGCAGCCATCGGGCCTGCTGCCTGGCCAGGCCAACCCGCGCCCTGCCTGAAGTCCTTGCGGCGTGCCGGACGACGCGCATCGGACAACGATCTCATCAAGTGAAAGATCTCGTCGCTGTAGTGGCGCCGCAGTGACGGATCCTGCACTCGCGCGATCGCGGCTCGCAACGTGCGGTCCAGGGTCGCCCTCCGTTCCGGGCTGTCAAAGCTCTTGCCTTCGGTTTCTCGCCGCCACAGCAGTTGCAGCAAGGGAAGACTCTCCTCGACCTGGCGCTGCATGGCAGCCGTCCCGCCCGCGCGAATCAGGTCGTCAGGATCCATTCCCTCGGGCATCATGCAAAACCTCAAGGACTTGCCGGCTTCCAGGAGCGACAAGGACAGCTCCGCAAGGCGCCCCGCCGCGCGAAACCCGGCTTCGTCTCCGTCCAGGGCGATGACGGGTTCATCATGCATTTGCCAGACGAGCCTCAACTGCTGCTCGGTGACGGCCGTCCCCATCGGCGCGACCGTCGCTTCAAACCCGGCTTCAGACAGCGCGATCACGTCCATGTACCCTTCGGCAACGATCAGCGGCGCCTTGCCGCCCGCCTTCCGTGCCGGTCCATGGTTGTAGAGTGACCTGCCCTTGTCGAAGAGCTCGGTTTCCGGCGAATTCAGGTACTTGGCGTATGCGTCCGGGTTCATGGCACGCCCTGCAAACGCAACGGCAACGCCCCGCGGATCGCGTATGGGAAAGATGATTCGGTCGCGGAAGCGATCATACGGCGCGCCGCCGTCATCGGGCCGCACCGCCAGTCCTGCATCGATCACGAGATCGGCCCCTACGCCCTTGCCGGTGAGGTGCGTGAAGAGGTTCTGCCGCTCGTTGGGCGCAAAGCCGATCTCCCAGCGGGCCAATGCCTCCTCGGCCAGGCCTCGCCCTGACAGGTAGTCCCGGGCGGCGGCGCCCGAGCCGGCCTTCAGCTTCATGCGGTAATGCTGAACAGCCTGTTCCATGACGTCGGCGAGCTGGGTTCGCCGATCCGCCTTCCGCTGCGCGTCCGGGTCCGGCTTCGGTACCTGCATGCCCGCCTCGCGAGCCAGGATCTCGACCGCTTCCATGAAGGAAACGTTTTCGGTCTCCTGGAGGAACGTGAAGACGTTGCCTTTCGCGTGGCATCCGAAACAGTAGTAGAAGCCCTGCCGGTCATCCACATGGAACGAGGCGGTCTTTTCCTGGTGGAACGGGCATGGCGCCCACATGTCGCCCTTGCCCTGTTTCGACCGGCGGGCATCCCAAGTGACCTTCCTGCCCACGATCTGGCTGAGCGAGGTACGGGACTTCAGTTCATCAAGGAAGCCGGGCGGGAGACTCATGGTGCAAATATCCGTGTCAAAGGCGGCCTTGTCCAGAACCCACGGCGCATCGACCAACCCGTATTCCGGATGCCGGACAAGGCTGCCTGCCGGAAGCTGTGTCCGGGGCCCCAAGACGCTGAAATTCATCTCGCCCCGAGTCCCGGACGGGAAGCTCAGGCGTTCAGAGGCCCTTGGCCTCGTAGCTGGCTGCCACACGCTCGATCGCGACAATGTACGCTGCGGTGCGCAGGTCCGTCACGTCATTCCGGGATCGCCAGGTTTCGCGCATGGCCTGGTAGGCGCCCCGCATGGTGTCGTCGAGCCCCGAACGAACCAGTTCCAGTTCGCCGGCACCTCTCAGGTACTTCTCCTTGAAATCGCCCATGAGCGACCACGCATCCCCCAGATGGTCGCTCAACCGTTCCAGTTCGTCGACGATGAGCATGTGTCTCGCCTCCTCTTGGCGACGCTGCATGCGGCCAAAGCGGATATGGCTGAGGTTCTTGACCCACTCGAAGTACGAAACGGTCACGCCTCCGGCATTGGCGTACATGTCGGGGATGATGGGCACACCTTTCGACCGCAGTACCTCGTCCGCCCCAGCCGTCACCGGTCCGTTCGCGGCTTCGATGATCATGGCCGCATTGATCCGGTCGGCATTGGAGAGATTGATCACGCCCTCCAGAGCCGCAGGAACGAGGATGTCGCATTCCTTCTCGAGAACCTTGCTGCCGTTCTTGACGTAGACTGCATCGGCGTATCCCGTGACGCCCCCGTGGCGTGCGATCCAGCTGCCCACGGCCTCGATGTCCAGCCCGTCGTCACAGACCAAGGCGCCGTCATGTTCGATGACGGCAGTGATTCTGGAACCGTCCTCCTCGCTCAGGAACTTCGCGGCATGGAAACCCACGTTGCCGAGGCCCTGAATGATGATGCGCTTGCCATCAAGCGTGCCGGAGAGACCCGCCTCGGCCACGTCTTCCGAATGACGGAAGAACTCTCTCAGCGCATACTGGATGCCCCGCCCGGTCGCCTCGACCCGGCCTTGGATGCCACCGGCATGGGGCGGCTTTCCGGTCACGCAGGCGCGCGCATTGATGTCCGTGGTGTTCATCCGCGCGTACTGGTCCGCGATCCAGGCCATTTCACGCTCGCCGGTGCCCATGTCCGGGGCCGGCACGTTCTGGCTGGGATGAATCAGGTCCCGCTTGGCAAGCTCGTAGGCGAACCGACGCGTGATCCGTTCCATTTCATCCACATCGTACTCCCGAGGATCGATGCGGAGCCCTCCCTTCGAGCCGCCAAATGGCGTTTCGACCAAGGCGCACTTGTAGGTCATCAGTGCGGCCAGCGCCTCCGCTTCGTCCTGGGTGACGCTGAGCGAATAGCGAATCCCGCCCTTGCACGGCTCCATGTGCTCCGAGTGCACGGAGCGGTAGCCGGTAAAGGTGTGAATGCTTCCCCTCATCTTCACGCCGAACCGCACCGTATAGGTGGAGTTGCAAACGCGTATCTTGTCCTCCAGGCCCGGCGCGAGGTCCATCAGCGCCACGGCACGGTTGAACATCAGGTCCACGCTTTCGCGAAACGTCGTCTCTGTCCTTGAAGCATCCATTTGGCTTCTCCAATGGTTCGCCGCCAGATCGTGCCCTCAGCTTAGCAACAGCATCGTGCTATTGCATCCCGAATCTTCTTGCATTTGACCCGCCGTGTCCCGAAGTGATCGTGACTGAACCGTGGACGGCCCTGGAGGAAGGCATGCGCGCAATCACATACGAGAGCTTCGGCCCGGCAGGCGACGTTCTGAAACTTGAGGAACTCCCCACGCCCGCGCCTGCAGGCGGCGAAGTGCTGGTCCGGCTCAACACGTCGGGAGCCAACCCGTCCGACGTCAAGATGCGCGCCGGCGGACGCCCGGGCGTGACCCGGCCACCCTTCCCCAAGATCATCCCGCACAGCGACGGGGCAGGCGTGATCGAGGCCGTGGGCGATGATGTTTCCAAGGACAGAATTGGCGAACGCGTCTGGATCTGGAACGGGCAATGGCAGCGCGCCTTCGGAACGGCGGCCGAGTACATTGCGTTGCCCGAAAACCAGGCGGTCGCCCTGCCCGGCAACGTGAGCTTCGAGACTGGCGCAGTTCTTGGCATACCCGGCCTTACGGCCTGCCATGCGGTTCTCGGTGGCGGGCCGGTCGAGGGCAAGACGGTTCTTGTCAGCGGTGGTGCGGGGACGGTCGGCCACCTGGCCATTCAGGTCGCGGCCGCGTCCGATGCACGTGTGCTTGCCACGGCACGTGGGAAGGCCGGCCTTGCGGCTGCGCGTTCTGCAGGCGCGGCCCATGTCTTCGACTATGCGAGCGACACGCTGGCCGACGAGATTCTTGAGTGCATCCAGGGCGATCCCGTCGACCGCATCGTTGAAGTCGAGTTCGGGAGGAACGCGGAAACCAACGCCCGGATCATCGCGGAGCGCGGCACGATTGCGGCCTTCGGCTCGGCGCTCGACATGACGCCAACGCTGCCCTTCTATCCGCTGATGTTCAAGGCCGTGACGATCGAGCTTCTGCTGGTCTATCTCCTGTCGCCCGAACGGCGCGAACGGATCGTCCAGGACCTGACAGGCCTCCTTTGCCGGAACGCGCTGAAGTTTCGCATCTCCGACCGGCTTGAACTCGCGGATTGCGCAAAGGCGCACGATGTCATCGCTGCGGGAGAGCGAGCGGGGTCAGTCATCTTGACAATCTGAAGCCGACAGGTCCGTCGCGGGGGAGGCCAGTCAATCCCGGTCCGTCCCCTGCTCTTCACGTTGCGCGACCATATCCGCAAGCAAGTCGGCCATGGCCTTTGCCTGACCACCCGACAAGGTTCCTCCCACGCCAAGGCGCCGCCCGATCTGCCACCAGAGTCCCGGCGCCCATCCCGCTGCCCCTGGCCGCTTCAAGCGCACCATGAATCCGTTCGAGGGCCGGAAGGCCAAGGCACCGCGGTCGACTCTTGCGACATTGTCCACGCATGCCAGGGTTCTGCCGCTGATGGTCCGCAGACCGGCGCGGGTCAGGACGAGGCCATCCATGGTCGCCAAGCGAAGCTGGTACGCAGCCCAGAGAATCCCTGCACCAAGCAGCACGAAGATCAGTCGCCAAGGATCCGGCATTTCCTCGAACGCCAGCTTGATCATCAGAATGCCGAGGAGCCCCAATGCCAGAATCGCCATCCACCTTCGCACAGGCGAAGGCGTGATTTCGAGCACGACCTCTTCCTCTTCAATCATCGCGGCATCTTCCGTCGCACCACGTTCCCGCAATCCAGTCTGGCCCAGATCACGTGACGACCGCCGGCATCTTCGGGATCGCAACGCGCGCTTGAAGGCCAGTGCGCAATGGCCGTTACGCTTTTATGTGAACGGGTGCCCGATTCAATCGGCTTTTCTGCCTGCTGGTTATTTGCCTCATCCGCAAATAGTCTCCTGTCCATGCGCATTGCTCTCATGTCTGCCGTTTTGCTGGCTGGCTGCGTCGACTGGCCGGACACGGGCAGCGCACCCAGCCTGGACGAAAGCGAGCCCTGGCCGATACTCAAGCCAATCGACGAGGTCACAGAACCGCAGTCCGCAGCGAAACCGGAGGCCAGCAACCAGTTGAACGCCTTGAATGCCCGCGCAGCCAGGTTGGAGAGCCAAGCCAGAACGATGCGGCGCGAGATCGCCGATCCGGGTGACATCGAGGCACTCCGTGGCGAGTTGGCGCGATAGCCGCATTGCGTCTTCCCCGCCAAGCGGCTAACGCGCACTGGATCACTGTGGAGGCACTTCAATGTCCAGCCCGCTACGTCTCGGAATTGCAGGTCTCGGCACGGTCGGTGTCGGAACGGTCCGCATCGTCCAGAATCAGGCCGAGCTCTTGAAGGCGCGTACGGGACGGGAAATCGCGATCTCGGCGGTCTCGGCCAGAAGCAGGGACCTGGATCGTGGAATCCGGATCGCGGACTACGATTGGGCGGACGATCCGGCATCCATGGCAATCCGTGACGACGTGGACGTGTTCGTCGAGCTCATGGGCGGCGCCGACGGCGTTGCAAGACGGGCAACCGAGGCGGCCATCGCGGCAGGCAAGCATGTTGTCACTGCGAACAAGGCGCTTCTGGCCGTCCACGGGCAGGCTCTCGGCGAGGCAGCGGAAAGGTCCGGGGTCTCCATCCGCTACGAGGCAGCCGTCGCGGGCGGGATCCCCTGCATCAAGGCGTTGTCCGAGGGTCTCGCGGGCAACGAAATCACGCGCGTCATGGGCGTCATGAACGGCACCTGCAACTACATCCTGACCCGAATGCAGTCGGCCAGTCTCGACTATCAGACGGTCTTCGCGGAATGTGAGCAGCTTGGCTACCTGGAAGCGGATCCAAGTCTCGACGTCGGCGGAATCGATGCGGGCCACAAGCTCGCAATTCTCGTTGCACTGGCCTTTGGCACAAAGGTGGACTTCGACGCGGTCCACATTGAGGGCATAGAGCGAATCTCGATTGAGGACATCGAGCAGGCAGCCGACATGGGATTTCGAATCAAGCTCCTCGGCGTTGCACAAAGGACGGGGCACGGGATTGAAGCAAGGATGTCTCCCTGCCTCGTGCCTGCGGAGTCGCCACTTGGTCAGCTTGAGGGTGCATCGAACATGATCGTGCTGGAAGGCGACAGCGTTGGGCAGGTCGTGCTGCAAGGCGCCGGCGCCGGCGAAGGCCCGACAGCGAGCGCGATCATCGGTGACATCTGCGACCTGGCCCGAGGTTCGGCGCGACCGGTCTTTGGAATGCCGGCAGGCGAACTGGCGGTGGCAAGGCGCACCGATGGAGCCGCACCTGCCGCCTACTACCTGCGCATGCAACTCGTCGACAGGCCCGGCGCTCTTGCCAAGATTGCCGCTGTCCTTGGAGATGCCGGGATTTCGATCAACCGCATGCGCCAGTACCGGCATAAGGAAGCCACGGCGCCGGTCCTGATCGTCACCCACGAGGCGCAGCAGGAGGCGCTGGACACGGCCATAGCGAACATGGACGGCACCGGAGTGCTTGCATCTGCTCCGGTGGCTATACGGATCGAGAAGGTCTGACGCTGCCGCGGCCAAATGTCTGCATCGCGCATGGCATCCTGGAAGCGAGCACGTCGCACCGCTGTCCGGCCGGCCCGCACATGGCCCCGCTCGAATTGACCCGACTGCATGTCCCCGTCTGCAAAGTGGCCGCTGAGGAAGCGACCCAGATTCACAGCCGGAACGACATTCGAGGCGTGTGCCGGCACGGGCCCGATCGCCGCAACCGTTTCGGCGGCTCACTTGGTGACATCACGTCGGATGATCTGTCGTCAAAGGAACTGCCAGACGCTTGAGCTGAAAAGCTCGGCACCGAGCAGCATGACGACGATGCCCCGGACGATCCAGCTTCGAAACCGCGCCAGAAGGAAAATCGACAGCGCCACCGAAAGGGCCACTTCGAACGTGCCGACGATTCCTGCATGTGCATGGCGATCCCAGTAGCTGATGGAGCTTTCGAAGACCCAGTTTGAGATCGGCCAGAAATGCTGGCGCGCATCGTGGGTGTGAAACGGGAAATCCAGCGCGAGATGAAGAAGGGCGGCGCTCGCAAAGACCAGCGCAAGAGGCCGTCGCAGCAAGAAGACGACAACCCAAATCACGCCCCAGAGAACGAAGCTGTTGTCGACGGCGAACACCGACTGCCAGGCATCGGAGTAGTAGTAGTCTCGAAATACGACGCCGGGCGAGATGCCCATCACAAAGATCGAAACCGATGCCATGAGGTACAACGAGACGTCAGGCGCCAGCGCCCCAAGAATCGCAGCCCAGAAACTTCGCTTTCGGTTCGGACTGGAAAACGCGGCGGCTCCAAGGATCAGGTGAGCGGGAGTGTTCACCGGACCGACGCCGTCAACCGCCATCGACTGGCTTCGGAACCGGATGCGCTCCTGACCTCGTCCGGAACCGGCTTGCGTCCACGGTGCGGGGGCGGACCGTCGAGATCACTCTCGAGTCCTTCACGGATCAGGTGCTGCGCCTTGCGGCGCAAGGAGTCTTCGCTTGCAGAGGACATTCCTGCCGTCTCGGCCCGCCCGGGAATGACAGGACGAGCGTCCCTCGCAGTCGGCACCTCATCGCTCACACCAGGCTGGTGCCGAAACTCATTGGAACCTTGCCCTGGCTCCCCGTCCGAGGATCGGCCTGAAGCTCCAGATGCATCATGCTGACGTGAAAAGGAACTTTTCCCGAATTTCGCGACCGGGACGGGCATCTCCCGCTGCACGTCCGAGAGAACACGCCTTTCGGGTTCCGCGGACTCAATCATGTGGAGGCTTCGTCATCCGCAGATCGGCAGGATTCGACCGGCAAACGAATTCCTGCGCGAACGTCCTGATCCGACTTGAAGCCAGGCAGGTGCCACCGACGGTCCTGCCCCATGGTCCGGAATGGCAGCTACTCTTGACCGACGGCACGCAAGACACGGTCAAGCTTCTCTCCTTGCGGACTGGCGTATCGGGCAGGTGCGTCCTTCACGGCATCGTAATAGGCTTCCGGATCATGGATCGGAACGTCCAGGCCCAAGGACTCGGCCGTGAGGACGCCGATTGCATCCAGGACCTGATAAGCGGCAATGTGGCGATCTATTTCGACCGACACACGGTTTGTCTGAGCGTCAAGGAGTTCCTGTTCCTGATCCAGCACCTCCAGCGATGCGCGTGCGCCCAACCGGAACTCTTCACGAACACCTTGCAGCGCCAGTTGCGCCGCGCTGACCTGCTGCTCCGACGCCTCGATGCCCGCCTCTGCCACCGCAAGGCTGGAATAGGCGTTGCTCACCTGCTGGTCCACGATGAAACCGGTCGTATGGAGTTGCGCCCTCACTTGATCGCGCTGCGCCTGCGCCTTTCGCATCACCGAAGGAATCGCGCCACCCTGATAGATCGGACCGCTCAGCTGGATTCCGACACTGGCTGTCCCTTCCCCATCGTCGTTAAATTCCATTCCGGCAGTTCCAGAGATGGCGGGAAGCCTACGGCGGGCGGCACGTTCGACGCCAATTTCCACGGCCTTCGCCTGGTGCTGAACCTGCCTAAGCTGGGGGTTATGCTGACGTGCCATCGCGCGCGCTTCGTCCTCGGAGTCCGGCACATTCGGCGGATCGGGGGGAGGCAACAGGGTCTCTGGGTAGCTTCCGATTGTCGCCCTGTACTGTTCCCTGGCCCTTGCGAGACTGCCCTCCTCAACAGCAAGGCCGCTTCTTGCCGCAGCCAGCCGGGCCTCGGCGACCGATACGTCCGTTCGGCTCAGTTCCCCGACTTCGAAACGGTCTTGTGTGGCGCGGAGATGTTCCGTCAACAGCCGCACGTTGTTCTTTCGGAGCTCGACAAAAGCTTCCGAACGACGCACGCCAAGATAGGCCGTCACCGCGTTCAGCAGGACCGAGTTCTCCACATCCACCAACGCGGCCCGGGTCGCCAGAACGGTCTCCTTCGCCGCATCGACTCCAAGCTGTCGTCGATTGGCATCGTACAGCTCCAGGCCAACCGACAGGGAGGCTGCAAGCGACGTGCGGTCGTTCCGCATCCGATCCGAATAGTTCGCTCCAAGCGCGTAATTCACTACAGGGCGGAGTGCCGCAACGGCCTGCGCCACGTCCTCGTCAGCGGCCCGCAGAACAGCCCTGTTCTGCTCAATGAGTCCGCTAGTCCGATAAGCCATGGCCATGGCGTCCGACAGGGTTTGCGCCATCAACGGCTGCACCGTCAGGGCTGCGCCAATTGCCGCCAATCCCGCCTTTCTCCCCCAGACCAACATCTCGCGTCTCCAACTCCTACAGCGCGAACTCGCGCTGTTTCTCGAATCCCGGCAGGACCGGCGCGGCTGCATTGAAGGCAAACCGCCAGCTCACGCCATGCCCATCCTTGTAGCCCACGCGTGCCGTGCCAAGTGCGCCTTCCAGAAAAATCGCCACGATGCGCCCCCCCACTTTCAGCTGGTCGATGAGGGCGTCCGGGATGTCCTGCACGGCGCCCTCGACGAGCACCACGTCATATGGTCCGTGCTTCGAGGCACCGTCCACGAGGTTGCCATTTATCACGGCCACGTTGTCAGCCGACGCTTCGCTCAAGGCGCGCTCCGCTTCGCGGGCCAGGTCGGCATCTTCCTCCAAGGCTATCACGGCTTCGGCCATGCTGGCAGCCAGTGCCGACGAATATCCTAGGCCCGCCCCCACATCGAGCACGAGTTCATCGGGCTGGATTTCCGCAACCTGAAGAAGCTTTGCCAACGTACGTGGAGCAAGCACCACACGCCCGGGCCCCAGGCCTACGTGCGCACCCGCATATGCCGCATCCCTCCGCTCAGTCGGCACGAACAATTCGCGCGGAACCGAGAGCATGGCATCGAGGACCTGAAAGCTCGTGACATCCGAGGGGCGTACCTGGGTGTCAACCATGGTTATGCGACGCTGAGCAAAATCGGCCATTCAACAAGGTCTTTCGGCTGGTGGCGCAATCTCCTTTCAAGCACAGATGCAGGGGGTCGGCAAGGTCTCCCTCGGAGCCTTGCAGGCTCGCCGCCAGCGGCGGCGTAGACCAGCTCCTGCGTTCGGGCGCCCGCTTCGCCAAGCGCCTGATGGTCCTTGCCGAGGGCGCCGACGCGGAGCCAAGGAGGTGCCCGAGACCGTGCTCGGCGTCCCCGGTCCGTTCGAGACCGTCGAGGCCGGGCGCCGGCACCCCGACCCGATGGAGCTGCGGATCAAGGAGGTCAGGTTCGGCGGGCACGGGAAGGGGTCGCGCCGCTACGTCCTCTGCCACAATCAGGAGTAGGCCGCCAAGGACGCGGCAACGCGGGCGGAGCTGCTCGACACGCGCCCCATCTTCCACAGGACCGACGCCACCATCTGCGGCCACGTGTTCTGCTCGTTCCTCGCCCTGTTGCTGCGCGACGCGCTCTCGCCGGATGGAGCGCGCCGGGGTGACGGCCGAGTGAGCCGGCATCCTACGCGACCTGACCGCGTTGACGGAAACCGTCATCGCGCATGACGGAAAGCGGTTCGCCGTGCGCAGCGCAGAGCCGTCGGCGTCGCCGGCAGGATTGCCCGGTGCGTCGGGGCCAGGTTGCCGAAGGCCGCGCGCCGGGTCGAGGAGGAGAATGCCGGGACATCAGCCTGAACCTCATCGGGATCCCCGCCAGAAGCCGCCCGGACGTGCCGCCGTGTCGTGACACCGATTCTTTCGCGCCCCGCAAGCCCTTGAAACAAAACAGGCCTGAAAGTCAAACTGTCGAAGACGCGGCTAACAGCACGTCCAGCACGTCTTCACCGATTTCGCAGCGCGAGATGTTTCTGGCAATCGCACGTCGGTTTCGCGACTTGCGTTCGCAAGAAATTCGGCCTACGTCAGTCGGACCCGTTGGCGAGTTGGCGGAGTGGTTACGCAGCGGATTGCAAATCCGTGTACACCGGTTCGATTCCGGTACTCGCCTCCAGTCGCTTTCAAGGTCCAATGGGAACATTCCCAATTGACCTTTCGCGTCCCGGGGAGCGGCTGGCGCGTGGAGGGATGGGCGCCGACGAGGCGCCCGAGATCGACGACCACCGCGCGAATGTCGGGCACCTGCCCGGCGGGCATCCTGACGACGTCCCGGTGGCCCTGCGATTCCAGCATCGTGTGAAGCAGGTCCACGTCCTCCTCCGGGAACGCCTCTGTCGCGGAGGTGTCGGGGCGCTCCCGCGCGAGGACGGTGATGTCGGCGACGTGGACGGCGGTGACCGCGTCGAAGGCGAGGCACTTGCGCAGGTCGTCGGCGCTGTCC
>VYCX01000352.1:17795-18916 GCA_009843725.1 Boseongicola sp. SB0675_bin_26 | reverse complement strand
GAGGGCGGACGAAATCAAGCCACGGGCGAAACGTCGTGCTTTAATCGCTTACCGGTGGACGGCATCGTCGCGGATGGCCGTTCGCTTGTCGACGAGAGCATGCTGACCGGCGAACCCCTTCCGGTGACCAAGGCTGACGGCGACGCTGTCACAGATGCAACCCTGAACGGCGAGGGCGCTCTCCTGGTCAGGGCGACGCGGGTCGGCCGCGACACCGTCCTGGCGACGATTGTCCAGATGGTGCGAGACGCGCAAGCCACGCGCCTTCCCGTTGAGGCCCTGGTCGACCAGGTCACCGCGTGGTTCGTGCCGGCCGTCATGCTGGTCGCTGCCGTGACCGTCGCGACCTGGCTTGCCTTCGCGCCGGAACTTGCGCTTGTCGCCGGCGTTTCGGTCCTGATCGTCGCCTGCCCCTGCGCCATGGGACTCGCCGTGCCGACGTCCATCATGACCGGAACCGGACGTGCCGCGGAACTCGGCGTGCTGTTCCGGCAAGGCGACGCGCTGCAGCGCCTGAGCAGCGTCGACACGGTCGCCTTCGACAAGACGGGCACGCTGACCGAAGGCGCACCCAGTCTGGCACACGTGGAGGTTGCCGACGGGTTTGAGCGCCAGGAGGTGCTCGAGGCGGCGGCGGCGGTCGAAGCGCTGTCGGGACATCCCGTCGCACAAGCCATCACGAATTCCGTCGAGAGATGGCCGGAGGCTGAAGGTTTCAAGTCGCTGTCCGGTCGCGGCGTCGTGGCGACGGTCGGCAACCAACTCGTGCGAATCGGCTCGGCGCGGATGATGGCAGAGGCAGGGATTGACACCTCCGCGTTGGCGGATGCCGCCAAGGAACGCGCCCGGCTCGGCGAGACCGCGTTCTTTGCCAGCATCGGTGCCCGGCCGGCAGCCCTTCTGTCGGTCGCGGACCCGGTGAAGGACACCGCCATTCACGCGATCAGCGACCTGAACGCCGGCGGCCATAGGGTTGCCCTGGTCTCGGGTGACGGTCGCGATGCGGCGGAGGCAATCGCGCAACGGCTGGGAATCGTGGATGTCTTCGCGGACGCGCTGCCGGCAGCCAAGGCTGACGTCATCCATGATCTTTCACGCCCAGGCAGGCTTGCCTTCGTCGG
>VYCX01000352.1:0-17785 GCA_009843725.1 Boseongicola sp. SB0675_bin_26 | reverse complement strand
CGACGCGCCCGCACTCGCGACGGCGGATGTGGGCGTAGCCATTGGCACCGGTACCGATGTCGCGATCGAATCCGCCGACGTGGTCCTGACGTCCGGCGACCCTCGAGGCGTCGTCACGGCCATCGGTGTCAGCCGAGACACGATGCGGAACATCCGGCAGAACCTGGCCTGGGCCTTCGGCTACAACATCCTGCTGATCCCGGTGGCGGCGGGAGCGCTCTATCCTGCGTTCGGAATCCTGCTGTCGCCAATGCTGGCCGCGGCGGCCATGGCGCTTTCCAGCGTCGCAGTCGTGACCAACGCGCTCAGGCTGCGCGGCTCGGAAGGAAAGCTGACATGAACATTGGCGAAGCGGCCAGGGCCGCCGGCCTGCCGGTCAAGACAATCCGGTACTACGAGGAAATCGGCCTCGTGCGGCCCGCGCGGAGCGAAAACGGGTACCGCGTGTTTGCCGAATCCGACCTTCACAAGCTGAATTTCCTCGGGCGGTCACGCGCGCTCGGCTTCTCGATCGGGGATTGCCGGGCGCTCCTCGCGCTCTACGAGGACGGAACCCGGCCAAGCTCGGAAGTGCGCGAAATCGCCGAGCGTCATCTCGCGGACATCGAAAGCAAGATCACCGACCTCCAGTCCCTGCGGGACACTTTGGCGCACCTGGTCGCAAGCTGCGCAGGAGATGCAAGACCGGACTGCCCGATTCTTGACAATCTGAGCGGTGACTGACTCGTGCCGCGAGGTCGGTCGGAATGGCGTCGGCCAGCGCCCGGATCTCTTCCGGCCCGAACATCAAGGCAAGGGCAAGAGCGTGTGCGTCCAGTCGGCATCGAAGGCGCGGGACGCCGCCGGCAAGGTTGCGCGGCCTTCTTGGAATCGTTGCAAGGCAATGCTACAGCTTGGAGACCCAAGCGCGGAATTTTCCGGATTCGCGCAACAAGCAAAGGAGGACAGGGTCCTGTCACAAGTCAAGGACGCGGTCCGTGGCGAGGCCGCCGAGAACGCCGGAACTGCCGTGTCCGGCAATGCCAACATCCTCACGAGCGAATCGCTCGTAGGCGTCATCCTGACATCGCTGAACGACACCAAGGCCAAGAAGGTCGTGAAGATCGACCTCCGCGGCAAGAGCCAGATTGCGGACTGGATGGTCATCGCCTCCGGCGGTTCGTCGCGGCAGGTGACGGCCATTTCCGAACATCTCGTGGACAGGTTGAAACAGGATCACGGTCGCCTCTCCAGGATCGAGGGAAAGGACGCCGGCGACTGGGTGCTGATCGACCTCGGAGATGCGATTGTCCATGTCTTCAGGCCGGAAGTGCGCGAGTTCTACCAGCTCGAGAAGCTCTGGCTGACGCCGGGCCAGGCCGCAGCGTCCGGCGCGTGAGTCCGCATCTTCGATGAAACTGCAGATCGTCGCGGTCGGTCGGCTCAGGTCCGGGCCCGAGTCCGACCTCGTCAGCGACTATCTTGCGCGGACCGGAAAGAACGGAATGCAGGTCGGGATCGGCCCGGTGAACATCCATGAAGTCGAAGCCCGGAAAGGCGGCGCGGAGGAAGAGGCCAGGCTTCTCGCGAAAGCGACGGCCGGCACGAAGCCGCTTGTGGTGCTTGACGAGCGCGGCACCTCTCTGAACTCGCCCGGCCTGGCCGCGCGACTTGAATCATGGCGCGACCACGGACACCGTCAGGCCACCTTCGTGATCGGCGGCGCCGACGGCGTCGCATCGACGCTCCGGGACCAGGCGGACCTCGTCCTGAGTCTCGGACCCATGGTCTGGCCGCACATGCTGGTGCGCGTCATGCTGGCCGAACAGCTCTATCGCTCGGTATCGATCCTGTCGGGCAGCCCGTATCACAGGGCGTAAAGGCAGGAACCGTGCCGCATCGCAGTCAGTCGCGCGCCAGCGCGCCGGCGGGATTCCGTCCGAAAGCGCCGAGCCGCCACCGTTCACGCAAGGATGCCGGGGGCGTCTCGCCCGATGATCTCCTGGATTCCCGCGAAGCCCGGACATGCCCGGTTCCTGGCCGCTGACCCGGGCCTTCCCGACCCGAAGGGATTCAAGGTGGATGCAGCCACGCGACCGCGAATTCCGGCTGCCGGGCGGGCCGCGTCGCGCCCGGCTCCTTGACCGAACCTCGCCCAGGCGTGCGGTCAGGCCGCCATCGTGGCCGCGACGGCGGATTTCCAGCGGGCGTATCTCGCGTCCCGCGTGCCTGCGTCCATGTCAGGGACGAAACGGCGCTCGAATGCACGGCCGGTCGCAAATGTCGCTGCGTCCGGGTACACGCCCGCCTTCATGCCGGCGAGCCAGGCCGCCCCTAGCGCGGTCGTCTCCAGCACCTCGGGCCGGTCGACGGGCATCCCGGTCACGTCCGCGAGAAACTGCATGGTCCAGTCGCTGGCCGCCATGCCGCCATCGACCCGAAGGACGCCACCGGACAGGGCGGGCGAATCCGCCTGCATCGCCTCGAGAAGATCACGGGTCTGGAATCCGACGCTTTCGAGAGCCGCGCGCGCAAGTTCGTTGGGGCCCGAGTTGCGGACAAGACCGAAGATCGCGCCCCGGCAGTCGGGCTTCCAGTAGGGCGCACCGAGACCGGTGAAGGCAGGCACAAGCACAAGCGGCTGTTCCGGATCGGAGGCTTCTGCCATGGCCTGGGTTTCGCCCGCCTCGGAGATCAGCTTCAGTCCGTCGCGCAGCCATTGCACAACGGCGCCCGCGATGAAGATCGCGCCCTCGAGCGCATAGGTCGGCTTGCCGTCGAGCTGATAGCCAATGGTTGTCAGCAGCCTGTTTTCCGAGCGCACGGGAGCGGTGCCTGTGTTGAGAAGAGCGAAGCACCCCGTCCCGTACGTGGACTTCATCATGCCGCTTTCGAAGCAGGCCTGTCCGACGGTGGCCGCCTGCTGGTCGCCGGCCACGCCGAGAATGGGGACGGGGCCGCCGAGGACATCCGGGGTCGTGGTGCCGAATTCCGCCGCGCAGTCACGCACCTCCGGCAGCATCCCGGCCGGAACGCCCAGCAACGCGCACATGGTCGAGGACCAACGTCCTTCGTGGATGTCGTACAGCATTGTCCGTGCAGCGTTCGTGGCATCGGTCACGTGGGCCGCCCCACCCGTCAGCCGCCAGATCAGCCACGTGTCAACGGTGCCGAAAAGCAGTTCGCCTGCAGCCGCCCGGTCTCGCGCACCATCAGACTGATCGAGAATCCATTTGAGCTTGGTGGACGAGAAGTAGGGGTCGAAGAGCAGCCCTGTCCTGGCGGTGACGGTTTCCTCGTGGCCCGCCTGAACCATTTCGGCGCAGTAGTCCGCCGTGCGGCGGTCCTGCCAGACAATGGCGTTGTGCACGGCCCTGCCGGTTGCCTTGTCCCAGACAAGCGTGGTCTCGCGCTGGTTCGTGATGCCGATTGCCGCGATGTCGCTGGCTGCCGCTCCGGCGCTGTCCATCGCTTCCCGCGCCGTTTCGACAACAGTCCGCCAGAGGTCTTCCGGGTCGTGCTCCACCCAGCCGCCTGCAGGAAAGTGCTGGTTGAACTCCTTCTGGGCAACGGCGGCGATCTTCAGGTCGCCATCAAACAGGATGGCGCGACTGGACGTGGTGCCCTGATCGATGGCCATGACATAGGTCATGTGCGACTCCTCCCATGTTCGCCCGATTTTGCCCGCTTGAGAGGAAATACACGAAGAGAACTGTTTGTGAAACGCGCGATCCGGGCTAACGTTGCGACAGGGAGTACAGCTTCATGCGCACCATCCTGATCGTTCCCTGGCTGATCATGGCGGCCGTTGCCGCGCCGGCCCAGGAGCGCCGCCCCAGCCATTGCTTCGCGATTGCCGAACTGGCCCCCGAACTGACCTATGTCCATAGGGTCGCCTGGAACGCACCGATCGAGGACGAGTTCACCGTTCGGCTCAGATACGTCAATCATTCCATGTATCTGCTTCAGACCCATGGCGGCCTCAACGCCGTCACCGACTACACCGGCTTCATCGGCGACGCGGGACTCGTTCCCGACGTGGTGACGATGAACATCGCGCATGAGAGCCACTGGACCGCCTTTCCGCATCCCGACATTCCCCATGTGCTGCAAGGCTGGTGGCAGAACGGCGCTCCTGCCGACCACTACGTCGACCTCGGCGAAATGCTGGTCCGGAACGTGACAACCGACATCCGCAACCGGTTTGGCGGCGGGGTGGCCGTCGAGGACAACAACTCCATATTCATCTTCGAGGTGGCCGGGCTCTGCATCGGCCACCTGGGTCACCTCCATCACGAGCCGTCCGATGAAACCTATGCCGCAATCGGCCGCCTTGACGTGGTCATGGCGGCCGTGGACGGCGGCATGACCGTCGACCTGCCGACGATGATCCGGATCGTGAAGCGGCTGCGGAGCTCGATCGTGCTTCCGATGCACTGGTTTTCCGGGCAATCGCTCGAACGGTTCATCGATGGCGTAAGCGACGAGTTCGGCATCGACCGCCGTCAAGGAAGCGAGGTGGAAATTTCGCTTCGCAGCCTGCCGTCGCGACCGACCGTCATCGTGCTCCAGCCGACCTACATTCAGGAGACGGAATAGCCCGGATTGACAGCAGCGCAACGGCCTTCTACCCGGTTGGCCATGTTGAACGCCGCCGACGACGCCTTTGCCGAAGTCCTCGACCGGGCCGGCATCAGGGTCAAGCCGGCGCAGCAGGCCTATCTCGAGGAACCTCGGTCATTGCACAGCGGGACGTCCCGGCATGTGGCTCTGCCGACAAGCACGGACGACGTGTCCAGGATCGTGCGGACCTGTGCCGAAGCCCGGGTTGGCATCGTGCCATACGGGGGCGGCACAGGGCTTGTGGCGGGCCAGGTGGCGACGGATGGCCCCGCCCCGCTGGTTCTCTCGCTCGAAAGGATGACAGCGGTCCGCGAGGTCTTCCCGGCGGAAGACACGATGGTCGCCGAGGCGGGCATTACCATTGCCGAGATCCAGGTCGCGGCCACTGAGGCCGGTCGCCTCTTTCCCCTATGCTATTCCAGCCAAGGCACGGCCCAGCTGGGTGGCGCATTGTCGGTCAACTCCGGTGGCCTGAACGTGCTCCGGTACGGGATGGCCCGGGATCTCTGTCTCGGAATCGAGGCCGTGCTGCCGGACGGGAGCGTGCTTCATGCATTGAAACGGCTCCGCAAGGACAACACCGGCTACGACCTACGACACCTTCTGATCGGGTCCGAGGGAACCCTGGGCGTGATCACTGCAGCCGCCCTCAGGCTCCTGCCCCGTCCAACCGAGACCGCGACCGCATTCCTGACCGTCGCCTCGCCGCAGGCCGCATTGTCGCTCCTGGCGACTTGCCGGGAACAGGCGGGCGAGCAGATCTCCGCATTCGAGCTGATCTCCGCCGAAGCCTTGGCATTCCTGGCCGAGACGCAACCCGACCTGCGCCAGCCGTTCGACGAGGCTCCGGCATGGTCGGTCCTGACCGAACTCGGCATGGGTCCCGGCAGCGATCCCGAGGGCCAGATGGGCGCGATCTTCGAACGCGCTGCCGACGCCGGCCTGGTACTGAATGGCCTGGTCGCGCAGAGCGACCGGCAGCGGGCCGAATTCTGGGCGCTCCGTGAGGCGATTCCACACGCGAACAGGAGGATCGGAGCCATCGCTTCGCATGACATTTCGCTGCCTTTGTCCGAGATTCCGGCATTCATCGAGGAGTGCGGCGCCATGATCCGCAAGATCCTGCCGTGCCGGATCAGCGCATTCGGGCACCTTGGAGACGGCAACCTGCACTACAACGTCTTTCCGCCTGAAGGGGAGGCGCGTGATGCCTACATGGACAGGTCACCGGACGTCACACGCGTGGTTCACGACAGGGTGGCCGCCTGCGGCGGCAGCTTCAGCGCGGAGCATGGAGTCGGGCGCGCCAAGTCCGGGGAACTGGAGCGCTATGCCGATCCGGCGAAGCTTGCGGCCATGCGCTCGATCAAGGCGGCGCTTGATCCCCTTGGAATCATGAATCCGGGAGCGGTGCTCGCCTGATCGTTGCGTTGCTGCGACGTGCCCCGGGACACGCAACCCGACGGTCTCGAGGACTTGCGTTGACGCAGGCCACCGAGCGATTCACGTCCGCAGTACGCGTCGGCAGCCGGGAATCGCGCGTCAGCTCTCAGGGCTGCCCGCCATTGCGCTCCTGCCAGAGCTCGACGAAGCGAAGGACCATTTCGCCCTGGTCCCTCTTGCGGGTCCGGGCATTGGCGTAGCAGAACGGGCGCGCATCGGGTCGCCGGGCAAGGGCATGGCAGTTCAATCACGCGTTATCATTGTCGGCGGCGGGATCGTGGGCGTTTCGATCCTGTATCACCTTGCAAAGGCAGGCGAAAAGGATGCGATCCTGCTGGAGCGCCGGGAACTGACGTCCGGCGCGACCTGGCACGCCGCCGGCAACGTGCACACCCAAAGCCCCTACGCCAACCTCTCCGCCCTGCAGGCCTATTCCGTGCGCCTGTATGACGGACTGGCCGAAGAGGTCGGGCAGGAGGTGGGCAGCCATGTCGTGGGCGGGTTCTTCCTGGCGCAGACCAGGGAGCGGATGGAAGAGTTCAAGCATCTTGCGGGCAAATTCCGCGCGATCGGCCTGGAATACGATCTGGTCACGCCGTCCGAGATCAAGTCGAAAAGCCCGTTGATGAACGTCTCGGATCTCGAAGGCGGCGCCTGGGATCCCGAAGAAGGCCATGTCGACCCCTGCTCCGTCACGATGGGCCTCGCTGCCGGGGCACGAAAACACGGCGGGAAGATCCTGCGCAACACCCAGGTTGAAGGCATCGCCCGATTGCCATCGGGACATTGGCGGCTGACTTCGGGCGAGGAGACGTTCGAGTGCGAAATAGTCGTGAACTGTGCAGGCTTCTGGGCAGACGAGATCGCGCGCATGGTCGGCACGCGGCTCCCGATCACCAATATGGAGCACCAGTACCTCGTGACGGAAGCCATGCCCTCGGTCGTGGCGCTGGGTCACGAACTGCCGATGATCCGTGATTGCGACAGCCAGTTCTACCTGCGGCAGGAAGGGCAAGGGCTGCTCCTTGGCCCGTGGGAGAGGGATTGCCGCCGCGCCTGGAACGAGACGGACGGACGTGCGCCATTGTCATTCGGGCAGGAACTGTTCGAAGACGACTGGGAACGCCTCGAAGACGGCCTTGGGGCCATTTTTCACCGGGTGCCGGACCTGAAGACGGCCGGCATCAAGCGAGGCGTCAACGGCGCCATCAGCTTTTCCCCTGACGGACGCCCGATGATCGGGCCCATGCCTCATGTGCCGGGTTTCTTCGTGGCTTGTGGATTCCTTGGCGGCATTGCCCAGGGCGGGGGAATCGGACTGGCCATGAGCCAATGGATCCTTGAAGGCGAGAGCGAACTCGATCTGCACTTCCTGGACGTGGCACGGTTCGGCGACTGGACCACGCGCGAATTCGCCCGTGAACGCACGCACGAAATCATGCCGATCCGGTACGAGGTGACCTATCCGGGAATCGAGCGCAAGACGGGCCGAACGCATCTGAAGACCACGCCGATCCATGACAATCTTCTGGCCCAAGGAGCGGTGATGGGCCAGGCCTTTGGCTGGGAGCGACCGCTCTGGTTTGCGCCCGAAGGGGTCAAGCCGGCGGACAAGCCCAGCTTCCGGCGCCCCAACTGGTGGCAGCATGTCGGGGCCGAAGCAAAGGCCATGGCGGCCGGTTGCGGGCTCTCGGACATGTCGAGCTACTGCAAGTTCCGCTTGTCAGGGCCGGATGCGCAAGAATTCCTCGACCATGTCGGCTCGGCCCGGGTGCCAGAAAGATCCGGAAAGATTGCCCTGTCCCTGATGCTGAACGACCGCGGCGGCATCGTCGGCGACATGACGATCGAAAACGCCGGCGGCGGTTCATTCCATTCCGTGGGCGCGACTCTTGGCGCGGCGATCTATCAGCGCTGGATGGAGGAACACGTTGGCGACTTCGACGTTCGGGTCGAAAACGTCACCGACCGCTACGCCGCCATCGGAATCGCCGGACCGAATTCCCGCGCACTCCTGAACGCCCTGTCGGACAGCGCATTTTCCGACTTCCCCTTCATGTCCTCGAAGATGGTCGAGGTTGGTGGTGTCCGGTGCAAGGCTGCCAGGATCTCCTTCACGGGCGAACTGGGCTGGGAGCTCCACTGCCCGATGCCGGACCAGAAGGCGCTCTACGACGCGTTGATGGCCGAGGGAGAGAATCACGGCCTGGTGTTGATGGGCGCACGGGCCATGGGCATGCTCAGGCTGGAAAAGGGCTACCGCAGCTGGGGCGCGGACATGACCACCGAGGTTACGCCACACGCTGCCGGCCTGGAACGATTCTGCTCGACGAAGAAAGACTACATTGGCCGCGGAGCCGTCGACACGCAGCGCAGCGCGCCGCCCGAAAGACGCTTGGTCACGCTGGAGGTTGACCCCGTCGCGCCACCCTGCTGGGGCACCGAGCCGGTGCTGAAGGATGACGCCTTGATCGGCCATGTCACTTCAGGAGGCATGGGCTGGCGCAGCGGCAAGATGCTGGCGCTCGGCTGGATCGACGATGGCGCCGCGACCACTGGAAGCGAGCTTGAGGTGCAGATCCTTCTGCAATCCTACAAGGCCACCGTCATCTCCGACCCGGTCTACGACCCACGTAACGAACTGCTGCTGGGCTAGCGGAAATGGACGGCCTTCCCTCCCACTCCTCGGTCGTCGTCATCGGCGGCGGCATCATGGGATGCTCGACGCTCTATCATCTCGCAAAGATGGGCGTGTCCGACGCGATCCTGCTGGAGCGCAACCAACTGACCTCGGGCACGACGTGGCACTCGGCTGCACAAGTGCGCACGTTGCGGAATTCGCGGAACCTGACACGGATGATCCAGTATTCCGTTGAACTCTATTCACGGCTTGAAAGGGAGACCGGCCAGAACGTGGGCTGGATCCAGAAAGGCTCGCTGTCCATCGCGACGACGCCAGACAGGCTGATTCATGTGAAGCGGCAGGAGGCGCTGGCCAATTCCTACGGGATCACGGCGCACTCGATCAGCGCGGACGAATCCAGGGAACGCTGGCCGCTGATGAACGCCGAGGACGTGCTGGGCGCGGTATGGTCCCCTGATGACGGACGGGTCAGCCCTTCGGATGTCTGCGCCGCGCTGGTCAAGGCGGCAAAGAGGCTTGGGGCGAAACTGTTCGAAAGAGCCGGCGTGACCGGCATCCTGACCAGGAACGGCCGGGTGAAGGGAGTCGAGACCACGCAAGGCACCGTGACTTGCGACGCGATCGCGCTCTGCGCAGGGCTCTGGTCGCGCGAGGTGGGGGCCATGGCGACGGCCGAGGTGCCGGTGCTTGCATGCGAGCATTTCTACCTCTTGACGAAACCGATCAACGGAATCGACGGCAACTTGCCGACGCTTTCCGACCATGACAGCCATCTGTATGTTCGCGACGACAGCGGCGGGCTTCTGGTTGGCTGCTTCGAGCCGATGGGCAAGCCGATCGCGCCCGGCGCCCTGGACGAGACATTCGAGTTCGGTCTCCTGCCCGAGGACTGGGACCACTTCGAGCCCATGATGGAACTCGCCATGCATCGCCTGCCCGCGCTGTCGACGGCAGAGGTCAGGATGCTTCTCAACGGTCCGGAAAGCTTCACCCCCGACGGCACATTCATGCTGGGAGAGACGGCTGAAACGCGGGGGCTCTTCCTGGGCTGCGGCTTCAACTCGGTGGGCATCGCCTCGGGCGGCGGTGCCGGGATGAACCTTGCGCATGCCATCGTGCACGGCCAGACAGCGTACGATTTGGGCGAAGCAGATGCCAAGCGTTTCGCGCCCGCGTTCAATTCAATCGAACATCTTATGGCTCGGGCGCCAGAGATCCTCGGCACCCACTACGAAATCGCCTATCCCGGCAAGCAGTTGAAGACTGCCCGAGACCTGCGTCGCCTGCCGCTTGATGCAGACCACCGGGAGGCGGGAGCGCATATGGGTCAGTTCTACGGTTGGGAACGCCCGTTGTTCTTCGGCAAGACCGCCGAGCCGAAGCTGCGCTTTGGCCGCCCGGACTGGTTCGAGACGGTAAGGGCAGAGGTGACGTCCGCGCACGAGGCGGCGGCAATCTTCGACGCCACTCCGTTCGGCAAGATTGAGGTGAAGGGTCCGGATGCATTGGCCTTTCTGCTCAAGACATGCGCGGGTCACATGGCACGGGCACCCGGTTCCGTGATCTACACCGCGGTTCTGAATGCACGTGGAACCTATGAAAGCGACATTACTGCACAGCGAATTGCGGATGACCACTACCGCCTGTTCGTCGGCACGAACGCGATCAAGCGCGACATGGCTTGGTTCCGCCGTCATTCTGAAGGGGATGAGGTGATGCTGACCGACAGCACCGAGGAATTTGCCGTCCTGGGTCTCATGGGCCCCGAGGCACGGCAGGTCGTCGCGAAATGCGGCGCGCCAGAACTGGTCGATCTGGGCCACTTCAAGACAGGGCTCGCCCAAATTGCCGGTCACAACGTCCGTGCAGCACGCATGTCCCATGTCGGCGAGGCCGGTTGGGAAATCACGTGCAAGGCGGAAAATGCCGCGGCGATCCATGCCGCCCTTGTTGCAGCCGGCGCAAGGCCGGCCGGGATGTTCGCCCAGACCTCGATGAGGATCGAGAAAGGCTTCTGCGCCATGGGCCATGAACTTGATGGCGACATCAGCCCGATCGAGGCGGGGCTGGACTTTGCCACCCGCAGGTCTGGCGGATTCATCGGCTTCGAAGCCATGCAGGCGCGGCGCAGCTCCGGGGCCGTCAACCATCTCGTGTCGCTCACCCTGGATGACGAGGCCGCCGTGCCGCTCGGACATGAACCGATCCACCTGGATGGCGAGGTCGTCGGTCAGACCTCTTCCTGCGCCTTCGGCTACCGGGTGGGCAAGCCCGTCGCCATTGGGCATGTGAAGGCTCCGGTCGCCAGCGGGACCCAAGTGCAGGTGGACATTGCCCGCGAGATGTTCGACGCGTCGATAACCATCGGCCCGCTCTTCGATCCGACCGGTGCCCGGATGAAGGGCTGAGTCATGTCCCGTCCCTTCATCATGGTGCCTCCAGTCGGGGCCCGGCGCAGCAGGTCGGTCCATCCCGTCATGCCTTTCGCGACCCCTGACGTCGTGGAGCACGGGGGGGACCTGCCCTGCCGCCGGGGCAGGGGCCCCTCGTCTGCGTGTGCGGACCCGGCGAGGCACGCATTCGCTCGACACGGGCCGCATCACGCATTTGCCGATCTTGGCCACGCTGTCCCGAGAATGCGCGTCAAGGCGATCACTGAGGCGGCAACGACATAGGAACTTTCGACGCGGTCCGGCTGCATCGGGCAGCTGCGACCGGCACCAGCCGCCGCTTCCCCCCGTGAAATCTCGCGTGCACCACACCCGGCCGCGCAGGTGCACGGCACATGTCATGATGACGGCGCCGAGGTTCGGCACATGCTCCGGGACAGGGCGGGCATCGCCCTGATGCAGAACTGGAAGAAACGGGAAGCATCCCCCGAGATGGGCATGACGGCATCCCGTTCCTGCGGCGCCATTGCAACGCCCAGCCTTGTGCCGCGCCCTTGGCGGAAACCTGCGGGCGGAAGTCGGAAACAGCCCAACCATTGCTGACGAATCGCGGCACAAGGACAGTGCCGCATCGGTTGCCGCACGGATCGGCAGGCTTGAAAGGAATTTCGGATGAGCCATGTATTTCCCCGCAACTGCCATTCCACCTATCCCACGGCAATTGGCGGCGAGGGATGCTACCTGATCGACAAGAGTGGCAAGCGGTACTTCGACGGCTCCTGCGGGGTGGCCGTTTCCTGCCTTGGCCATTCCCACAAAAGGGTCAAGCAGGCGATCAAGGACCAGATCGACCGACTGGCCTTTGCCCATACCAGCTTCTTTACCTCGGATCCTGCCGAGGAGCTTGCTGATCTCCTGGTCGCTCACGCGCCGGGCAGTCTCGACCGGGTCTATTTCGTCTCGAGCGGCTCCGAAACCATCGAGACTGCCCTTAAGCTGGCTCGTCAGTACCACCTCGAGCGCGGCGAGCCGCAGCGTCGCCACCTGATCGCGCGTCGCCAGAGCTATCACGGCAACACCCTTGGCGCCCTGGCTGCCGGCGGCAACCAATGGCGCCGTGCCCAATTCGAGCCGATGCTGATCGAGGTCAGTCACATTTCGCCATGCTACGAGTACGCCGAGAGACCCGCGAACGAGAGCGCACTTGACTACGGCCAGAGGGTCGCGAACGAGCTGGAAGCGGAGATCCTGCGCCTGGGCCAGGACAGCGTGATGGCCTTCATCGCGGAGCCGGTCGTTGGCGCCACGCTCGGCGCCGTGCCCCCGGTCGAGGGGTATTTCAAGCGCATCCGCGAGATATGCGACCGGTATGGCGTGCTCCTGATCCTCGACGAAGTGATGTGCGGCATGGGACGGACCGGGCATCTGTTCGCGTGTTCGGCGGATGGGGTCGCGCCCGACATCCTGACCATCGCCAAGGGCCTGGGTGCAGGCTACCAGCCGGTCGGAGCGATGCTGTGCGGCAAGCAGGTGTACGATGCCATTGCCCAGGGTTCCGGCTTCTTTCAGCACGGGCATACCTATATCGGGCACTCCGCTGCCTGCGCGGCAGGATTGGCCGTGGTCCGCACGATCCTGGAGGACGATCTCGTGTCGCGGGCGCGCGACATGGGCGCAAGACTGGAAACCGCGTTGCGCGACGAACTGGGACAGCATTGTCACGTGGGCGACATTCGCGGGCGCGGCCTGTTCCGGGGGCTGGAATTCGTGGAGGATCACGAGACAAGGCAGCCTTTCGACCCCGCCAGGGGCCTTGCACGGATGCTGAAGGCGGCGGCTTTCGAAGAAGGCCTGATCTGTTACCCGATGTCAGGCACCCGCGACGGCCGAAACGGCGATCACGTCCTGCTGGCCCCGCCCTTCATCCTGGAAGACTGCCATGTGGCCGAAATCACCGAAAAGCTCTCCCGGGCCATCCGCAAAGTGACCTGACCTCGCTTTCCTCAGGCGCGTCATGCACGATGCAGCTACCGGAGTGCGCTGCGGATCTTCGGTGCATTGAACGGCACGGACGGGTCGCACTCGCAAGATTCTCAACGGCCGGCGAACACCATGGTTCCGTACTGTGTTGCGGCGCCCAAGGGCTGTGCGAAGCGCGGCTGCGAGGTGGCCGTTCATCGGACAAATGCGGCCCTGCACGCGTCGCGCAAGCCAGGCTGCGACGCAGCATTCGGCAACGCGGGTTCGATCCGGGCCCTGACGGCAATGCCTGGAGCCAGCCGGCATCCTGCCGGATTCCGCGAAATGCGCCCGGCACGCAACTCGGCACTTGAGAATTTCCGCCACACCTGCCAAGATCGCCAAAAAACAGGACTCCTGCCGTCAGTGCAGGATCAGAGAGGCAGAAAGATGAGCGAGCAGGCAGCAATTGCCCAGGAAGATGTGCGTACGCACATTCTTGGTGATCCCGGCGCGATACTGAAAGATCCCGACGTCATGCGAGCGCTCGTTGCCGCAAGCGAACGCGCGAGCGGCAGCAACGTCGTTGACATCAGGGGCATCGCGATGAACCGGCTGGAGGAGCGCCTGCAATCCCTCGAGAACATGCATCGTTCCGTCCTGGCGGCCGCCTACGAGAACATTTCCGGAATGCACCAGATACATGGCGCCGTCACCAGGCTTCTCGAGCCCCTGACACTCGAGGATTTCCTGTACTGCCTTGACATGGAGGTTGCCGACATTCTGCGGGTCGGACGGATTCGGCTGGCCGTGGAATGCGGCGAGGCGGGCATGACCGACATCCGCCATGATACGCTCAGGAAGGTGCAGCCCGGCTTCATCGAGGACTATCTCGGGCGGGGCAAACCCGCACGTCGCGTGACGCTTCGACGCTTCAGCGGTGACCCGCAGACGATGTACGGACCAAATTCAGGCTGGGTCCGGTCCGAAGCCTGCATCGTGCTGGACTTGGGCAAGGCCCGGCCGCGCGGCATGCTGGCACTTGCCTCGGAGGAGCCGCTCCAATTCTCGTCGAGCCAAGGCACCGACCTCCTCGACTTCCTGGGCGGCATCGTTGAGCGCGCCATGCGCCGCTGGCTCGAGTGATCCAGCCGGGCTTGAATGACGCGCTGGACAGGTGGCTGGCCGAACTGGATTCGGTGGCGGGCCGTTCGGAGAACACCGTTGCAGCCTATCGCCTGGACGTGCGTGGATTTCTCGAGTTCATTCAGGACCACGAAGGTGAGGCCCTGGGTGTCGGCGCCATTGCCCGGCTCGACACGCGCACGATGCGGGCGTGGATGGCGCATGAACGTGGGCGCGGCCTGAGCGCCCGGTCACTGGCCCGGGCGCTGTCCGCCGTAAAGGGCTTCGTGGCCTGGATGGCCGAAAGGGACGGTTTCGACCCGACGGACGTTCTCATGAGACGGGCGCCGCGCTCCCGGGCCAAGCTCCCGCGACCGCTTGAGCAAGACAGCGCACGATCATTGCTTGATGCCGTCGGGCAACATGCCAGGACACCTTGGGTCGCGCTCAGGGACCACGCAGTTGCATTGCTTCTCTACGGTTGCGGGCTTCGAATCTCGGAAGCGCTCGGACTGCAGGGCAAGGACCTTCCGCTTGGCGAGACCCTTCGCGTTCGGGGCAAGGGCCGGAAGGAACGCCTGGTTCCGGTCGTTCCGGTCACGCGGCAAGCCATGGAAGCCTACATGGACGCCTGTCCGTTCGAGATCGGCAGGAGCGAACCGGTCTTTCGCGGGGTTCGCGGCGGCGCCCTCAGCCCGCGCCAGGTCCAGAAGCTGATGGCAACGGTTCGCACGCAACTTGGTCTTCCGCCTAGCGCAACGCCGCATGCCATGCGCCACAGCTTTGCGACGCATCTTCTGGATGCGGGCGGTGATCTTCGCACGATTCAGGACCTTCTGGGTCACGCATCGCTTTCGACCACGCAGGTCTACACGGCCGTCGACGCATCGCGGCTTGTGGAAGTCTATGAAGCGGCGCATCCAAGAGCCGTTTGATTCCGCAGGCTTCCCACTCCATCGAGCAATATCGGACTTTTCTCGCACATTGCGGGCGTGGTCGGCCGCACGGACAAGTTCAGCCACCGAATCCAGGCACCCTGAATTGCCCAGGACCGGGCCTGGCTTGCGCGACACAAGCACCGTCCGGGTGGATGTCGCAAACTTCCGCCTCGATGCGTCCGGCCCAAGAAGGTCGCCAGCCTTGTCGCAATCGCTGTTTCAGCCGGCCAGTCCGGACTTGACGCCGGTGGTCGCGTTGCGATTGCTGGCCATGTTCAGGCACATCGTGAACGCGTTCCTTGCGGGCACCAGGTTCGCCTTCGCCTGGCCCGCAATGTCGAACGCCGTGCCGTGGGCAGGTGTCGTCATCGGGACGGGCAGGCCGGCGAGAACGGACACGCCGCGATCAAACCCGAGCAGCTTTATCGCGATCTGGCCTTGGTCGTGGTACATCGTCACGACGGCATCGTACTCGCCATCACGCACCTTGAGCCACAACGTGTCCGCAGGCAGGGGCCCGACGCAATTGATCTGCTTGCGCCGCGCGCGCTCGACTGCAGGCCGGATCACACGGATCTCCTCGTCGCCCATCAAGCCGCCGTCCCCGGCGTGCGGGTTGTAGGCCGCCACCACGATGCGCGGACGGTCGAGGCCTGCCATCTTCAGGGTCCTGTCCGCAAGCCCGATGCTTTCTTCGACCCTCTCGGTGGTCAACAGATCAGGCACGTCCTTCATCGCCACGTGACTCGTGACCCGGCCGTTCCACATGCCATTGGCCACGTTGAACTCGCTTGCCGGTGTCTTGAGATCGAAGAACGAGCGGGCAAAGCCAAGCTCGTCGGCAAATTCGTTGCCACCCAGATGCATCGATTCCTTGTTGAAGGGCATGAACACGATGCCGTCGATTCTGCCTGCCTGCGCCAGTTCAAACGCCCGGCGCAGGCCCTCAATGGAGGATTGTCCGCCCGCGGCCGAAACCTGGGCCACCGGAACATCCCCGATGCAATCGATCGGCAGGTCGAGATGCAGGACTTGACCATCGACAGATTCAATCTCGGCATCATGCGCAACGTGCGTCACGTCGATCCTGCATCCCGTCTGGCACTCGCCCCGCGCAAACACTTCAGGCGCGCCGATGACCACGAGGTTCGCGCAATTGCGCACCTCGTCATCGCTCAAGAGCTTGTGCAGGAGTTCCGGGCCGATGCCCCCGGGGTCGCCTTGGACAAGGGCAATCGTCTTCAGGGTCACGTCTCCTTCTCCGTCGCCAGATTCTCTTGCGCCGCGGCGATATTGGCGATCGCGGCTTCCAGGTGCCGCCGCATTTGCCTGGCGCAAGCTGACCCGTCGCGGGCTTGCAGCGCGGCAAGTATGTCCATGTGCTGGCCCAGCGTGCGGTCACGCGCCATCCGATTCTTCGACGAGATGAAGCGTGCCCGCCAGAGGCGTGCATTGTACGTCCTGTGGGACTCCAGCAGCGGTGCGTTTCGCGCTGCACGGACAATGGTCTTGTGAAAGTCCATGTCCCAGCCGAAGAACTGCAGCGGCTCCGTGCTTTCGTCGGCCAGGCGCATGCGTTCTTCCAGGTCGGCAGCCTCGGCGATCTCCGCGTCGGTGGCGTTCTTGCAGGCCAATTCGCCCGCCAGCGCCTCGAGCGCACCCAGGACGGCGAGGTTTTGGGCGAGCTCCTCCAGCGAGGGGTCGGCCACGCGAGGGCGGCGCGTCGGTCCGTAGACGATCAACCCTTCGTTCTCGAGGATGCGGAGCGCCTCTTTCAAAGGGGTCCGGCTTATGCCGAGCGCGTCCGCAAGCTCGCGTTCCGGCACGGCAACGCCCGGCGGCAGCTTGCCGAGCAGAATGAACTCGCGCAGCGTGTCGGCGGCGCGTTCAGCCAAGGACCTGCGAGGACCGACGCCTCCGATTTCCCGCAATTCCTCTGCCCAGGCGGCGTCTCCCACGTCAGAGTCCCCACCGGAGCGCGACAGGATCAAGGGGCCGCAGCAGTTCAAAGAGCTGTTCGCGTGCCCAGTCCGGCAAGGCCGGGACCGGATGGCGGCAGAAGGCGGACTTGATGACGCCTCCAGCCTTCATCGTCTCCTTGGCGGCGCGGAACCCGCACTGGCGGTTCTCGTGGTTGATGGCCGGCAGAACACGCCCGTACGCCGCCAGCGCCTTGTCGCGGTCCCCGGCCAGATGGTGGCTCACGACGGGCTTGATCTGGTCGGTGATCGTGGCCGACGTCATCGTGCCCGTCGCCCCGGCGTCGAGGTCAGCCATCAGGGTGATTCCCTCTTCGCCATCAAAAGGTCCGTCGATGTGATCGCGCACCTCGGCCAGCAAGGCGCGCAGCTTTGCCGCCGTGCCGACGCTTTCGATCTTCAGGAGCTTCAGCATCTCGATCTCGCGCGCCATTCTCGCCAGCAAGGGCACTGTCAGCTCGACCCCAGACAGAGGCGCGTCTTGCAGCATGATCGGAATGCCGACTTCGCCGACCCGCGCGAAATGCTCAAAGGTCTGGTCCGCGGTGCCCTTCAGGGTGGCACCATGGTACGGCGCCATCATCATCACGATGTCGGCGCCCATCTCCTTGGCCCGGCGTGCGCGCGCAACCGCAATGTCCGTGGCAAAATGGCTGATCGTGACAATCACCGGGACGCGACCTGCCACATGATCCAGGGACATCC
>VYCX01000427.1:8956-19034 GCA_009843725.1 Boseongicola sp. SB0675_bin_26 | reverse complement strand
ACGGGACACCATGAACTCGTCGGCGGCGCCATGTCAGCCAAGGCAACGGAATCGTGGACCAGGTCTTCCCGCGCGTCCCGCACATTGCCTTCGCCTCACTGGCCGCGCTCATCCGAGCCCATGCGTCGTTCCAGCCAGCGCACGCCAGCACTGATGATCAGGACCAGCAACAGGTATTCGAAGATCAGAAGGGTATAGATTTCCAGCGGACGGTATTCCGTCACGACCAGTTCATTGGCACGGCGGGTCAGTTCCTGCATCCCGATGACGCTGGCAAAGGCGCTCATCTTGACGATGTAGATGAACTGGTTGGCCAGCGGCGGCAGGATGCGACGGATCGCCTGAGGCAGGATCACGTAGCGCATGGTCTGAAAGTAGTTCAGCCCGATTGTCTGCGCCGCCTCGCTTTGGCCGCGAGCTATGGACTGTATGCCGGCGCGGTAGATTTCGGCGGTGAAGGCGCTGTCTGAAACGGCCAGCGTGATGATCGCCCCCCAGAACGGGTCAATCGGGATATTCAAGCCCATCGACCGAAACACGATCGGCATCCCGTAAAACACCCAGAACAGCATGGGCAGCAACGGGATCGAGCGGATGAACTCGACGTAGACCCGGTTGACCAAGCGCCAGGCGCGTTTCTCAGACAGGCTCGGAAGGGCGACAATCAGGCCGATGGCAATCGAAAGGGCTGCCGCAATCAGCGAGATCTGGATGGTCGCGCCCATCCCCGAAACCAGGAATTTCACGTTGGTCCAACCGGATTCGGTGGTCGGATCGATCACGTACCAACCCCAGTTCTGGGACGAGGAGCACCCGGCAGCCAGCACGAGAACGGTCAGGGGGAGAAACGCTCGTTTCATCGGTTCCACTCAGTGCTGCAAGATCTGGCTCAGGAACTTCCGGCACCGTTCGGACCTTGGATTGGTGAAGAGGTGCTCCGGCTTGCCCTGTTCCACTGTCTCGCCGGCATCCATGAAGACCATGTTGTCGGCAACCTTGCGGGCGAATCCCATCTCATGAGTCACGACCACCATTGTCATGCCATCTTCGGCCAGCTCGACCATTACATCCAGAACTTCGGAAATCATCTCCGGGTCCAGTGCCGATGTCGGCTCGTCGAACAACAGGACCCGTGGCTCCATGCATAGCGATCTGGCGATCGCCACGCGCTGCTGCTGACCTCCCGACAATTGAATGGGGTGCTTGTCAGCCTGATCGGGAATGTGCACGCGCTCAAGATAATGACGGGCTCTTGCTTCAGCGTCCTTCCGGCTCAGACCACGCGCCTTGATCGGGCCAAGGGTCAGGTTCTCTAGCACGGTCAGATGCGGGAACAGGTTGAATTGCTGGAACACCATGCCGACCTCGGACCGGATTCTCGCCACGGACTTCGGATCTTCGGTCAATTCGACCCCGTCAATTCGGATCGTGCCCTTTTGGTGCCTTTCCAACTGGTTGATGCAACGTACTACCGTGGACTTTCCGGATCCGGACGGACCACAGATGACGACCCTTTCGCCGCTGCCGATCTCAAGACTGAAGTCTTTCAGCGCATGAAATGCGCCATACCACTTGTTCACGTCTACAAGCTCGACCACGGCGTTTGGCATCAGCTGATCGCCCAAATTTTATTCTCAGTAGAATATTTTCTTGAGGCTATCTCGACGTTGTGCTCAGATCAAGGAGCGATATGGCACAAAGACCCAACCGCCACCAACGGGAGAAACAGATGAACCAGTTTTGGAAAGCCGCTGCCGCCGCAGTGCTTGGTCTGTCATTGTCGAGCGCCGCTCTGGCGCAATCGGCGTTGAACGAAATCCTGGATTCGGGAGTGCTCAAGGTCGGCACTACGGGCGACTGGAACCCGATGACCCTGCGCGACCCGGCCACGAACAACTACAAGGGCTACGACATCGATATCACGACCGAGCTTGCCAACGACCTTGGCGTCGAAGTCGAATACGTGCCAACAGACTGGAAGACGCTGGTCAACGGCGTGGTCGCTGGCAAGTACCACATCACTGGCTCGGCATCGATTTCGCCGCCGCGGATGAAGGTTGCGGGATTTTCCGACAGCTACATCGCCGTCGAGCTGTTTCCCTTCACGACAAGTGACAAGGCCGACAGGTTCGACGGCTATGATTCGATCAACCAACAGGGCGTAAAGGTTGCCACAACCCTGGGCACAACCTTTGAAAAGCGGGTGCGCGAATGGTTCCCGAATGCCGACATCAAGGTGGTCGAGGCTCCGGCGCGCGGGTTCCAGGAGGTTCTGGCAGGCCGCGCGGACGTGTTCATCACCTCGAATATCGAAGGGTCGACACTTGAGGCGAAGTTCCCGGTCGTGCGCGTCAAGAATGCCGGTCCCCGGGCCCCTTCTCCAATCGCCATGCTTCTGCCACAGAGCGATCAGGTCTGGATCAACTATGTGAACAACTGGATCCAGGGGAAGCAGGCGCAGGGCTTCTTTGATGCAAACCGGGAAAAATGGGGTCTGTGACCATATCATGAGACGAGCGCCCGGCCTTGCTGGTCGGGCGCTTTCATCCTCCGCCTGGCACCGCCTTCGAAATCACCGTCACAAAACTGACCGTGCCCGTTTTCAGTTCAACCGGGCCATGTGTGGCGTTTGAATCGAAACTCAAGCTGTCGCCTTGGCGCATGTCGTACGTTTGCTCGCCGCAGCCATAGACCATCTCGCCATCGGTGACATGGATGAACTCGACACCCTGATGTTGATACAGCGGCCTTGGACCCAAGGGCGCTTCAAGCGTGACGCTGAAGCTCTCGAAACTCACATGCTTGGCCGCAGCCCTGCCGATCAGCTTGTAGCTGTGACCATAGCCGCTGCTCTGCCGCTGAACAGTCACGCCCTCGCCCGCCGCCACGAACGAGACATCCGAGCGTTCGACCGTCCCTGCAAAGAAGTTGATCAGGGGTACGCCGATCCCGCCTGCCAGCGATTCAAGCGTCCCAAGCGAGGCCGAGACCTGGCCCCGCTCGATCTTCGAAATCATGGCGGTTGAAACGCCGGAACGACCGGACAGTTCGGCAAGTGTCAGCCCCGCCAGCACCCGATGCGTCTTGACCGCCGACCCGATCAGCTGATCCAACGGCGGCCTTACGGCACTTGTGGCAGGTGCATCTTCCATAGGGTGAGGGTACCGGCGTGTTGCAAAATGGAAAAGCACTACTCAGGATGCCGCGAAATTCTTGAGCGGACACGCGATGAAACTCGAAGAAATGACCTGGTACGATGTTGACGGGCGCATAGCGGAAGGTGCGGCAATAATGCTGCCGGCCGGATCGACCGAGCAGCACGGGCCCATGGGCCGTATCGGCACCGACACGATCTGCGCCGAAGCCGTTGCACTGGCCGCCGCCGAGATCTGCGATGCCATCGTCGCACCGCCGCTGGCCTATGCGCCCGCGCCCTTCAACACCGCGTTTCCCGGAACGGTCTCGGTATCCGCAGTAACCTTCCGCACCCTCGCGGAAGAAGTCATCACCGCGCTCCTGGCACAGGGATTTTCCGGTGTGTTCGTTTTGAACGGGCATGGCGCCAACCTCGAACCGCTCAACCTGATTGCCGACGCCGTCGCGCCCGAAAGAATTCGGGTCCGCAGTTGGTGGGAACCTGCGCCCGTCAACGAAATGCGCAGGAATTTGTACGGGGATTGGGAGGGCATGCACGCCACACCGTCGGAGATCGCGATCACCCAGAGCCTGCTCGGAACCCTGCCCGCCAATCAGGCAACCGAACCGCCGGAGCGGCTGAGCGCTGCGTACCAGCGCGCGCACAAAGGTGATCGCCACGGTCCGCCGGCCGAACATCGTGCGACCTTTCCGGATGGCCGGGTCGGCTCCCACTCGGCGCTTGCCACTCCCGAAGATGGCCAACGGTTGCTGGATGCAGCAGCAAAGGCCATCGCACAGGACTTTGCCGCGTTTGAGGCACTGTCCCACGAGCGCTGACTTCAGTCATTCGGGAAGTGTCGGCCAGCCATTGTGCCGGCTGTCATGTCTCGTTCGCTCGGGCGGCATCCGGAACGGGGCCTCGCTTCGGTGCGGATCAACACGCGTCAGGTACGCATCACGTCCGTGGAGACGGGACACTATGTTCATGAATGCATCGCGTTGCGTTGCGGAACACTGTGTCGCAGTGACTGAACACTTCATGGGACGATGATCGGCTGAGGCCTTGCATTCGACTAGCGAAGGCGCAGGCCATCACCATCGAAATGGTACGCATTCTCCGGTTTGAAGCCGAAATGCAGGATTTGCCCTTCCTCGATGAAATGCTGTCCAAGCAGACGTGCCGTTATCTGATGGCCGTCAACCTGGGCGACTACATTCGTGTCGGCCCCCAATTGCTCAACATGGCTGACTTCCGCATCCAGAACGCCGTCGTCTGCCAGATACAGGTTCTCGGGCCGTACACCGATTGTACGCTCGTCGTCTGCACGGACCAGTCCGGCGGGGAAGAAATTCATGGAAGGGGAGCCAAGAAAGCCGGCGACGAACTGGTTCGTGGGGTTGTTGTACAACTCCATCGGGCTGCCGATCTGTTCGACCCGCCCTTGACGAAGAACGACGATCTTGTCGGCCAAGGTCATCGCTTCGGTCTGGTCATGCGTAACATAGATCATCGATGTGCCTAGCTGCCGATGCAGGTTGGCGATTTCGATTCTCGTGTTCATGCGCAGGGCGGCGTCAAGGTTCGAGAGCGGTTCGTCGAAAAGAAAGAGCTTCGGTTCGCGCACAATGGCGCGACCAATGGCAACCCGCTGGCGTTGGCCGCCAGAAAGCTCGGACGGGTACCGGTCGATGTAGGGTTCGAGATTGAGCATTCTTGATGCCTTCGCAACGCGCTCCTCGATGACCGGCTTAGGCTGCTTGTCCTGCTTGAGCGCCAGGCTCATGTTCCCGCGCACGTTCAAGTGCGGGTAAAGCGCATAGGTCTGAAACACCATCGCTATTCCCCGTTTCGCGGGCGGCGTCAGGTTCACGACCTGTTCGTCAATCGTCACTTCGCCGGAAGTCACGTCCTCGAGGCCCGCGATGACTCGCAGAAGCGTCGACTTGCCGCATCCTGAAGGCCCGACAAACACGACGAACTCGCCTTCCTCGACTTCCAGGTTGATGTCCTGGAGGACCTGCACTTCCCCGAAAGACTTGTTCACGTTCGCGAGCTTCAGAGCGGTCATGTCGCGGTCTCCTCAAACGAAACGGGATGGCCGGTGCGAATGCTTTCATCTGCGGCCAGGCAAATGGCGAGCGACTGAACGGCATCGGACATGTGGCGGGCCAGGTCGATGTCCTCGGCGATTGCGCGGAGCATGAAGGCCTGCTCGGCGTCGCAAAGTTCCTGATGACCGGGTTCGTCCGGCATTTCGACAGTGCGGTCGCCTTCAGGCGTGTGCACGAGGATGCCGCCCACCCTGGTGTGACCGTCGATGTCGGACGACGCGCCCTTGTTGCCTTCGGTGATCGAGACCGACCCGTTTGGACTGACTATGTCCTTCACGAAGAAGGCCGTCTCCGACATCATCGGGCCCCATCCGGCTTCGTACCAGCCAACCGACCCGTCCGCGAAAGCGACCTGAAACTGGCCATAGTTGTACATGTCCTCGGGAATCTCGTCTGTCAGGCGCACGCCCAAGCCATGAACGCGGATCGGCGCCGAGTCGGTGATCTGGCACATGACGTCAACATAATGGACTCCGCAATCCACGACGGGGCTTGTGGTCTGCATCAACGCCTTGTGCGTTTCCCACTCGGCGCCGGACGACTGCTGGTTCAGGTTCAGCCGGAAGACATACGGTCCGCCGAGTGCCCGCGCTTCCTCGATCAGGCGCATCCAGGACGGGTGGTGGCGAAGAATGTAGCCGACAACGAGCTTTCGACCTGTACGCGTGGCGGTCTCCACGACACGCTCGGCATCCGTCACCGTCACGGCCAGCGGCTTTTCGACGAATACGTGCGCTCCGGCCTCCATCGCTGTGCAGGCATAGTCGGCATGCGTGTCGGTATAGGTCGCAACGACAACGAGGTCGGGCTTGGTCCCCAACCCTTCTTCGAAGGTTGCGAATCTCGGATAGGACTCCAGCCCTTCCGGAAGGTCGACGGTCGAGCGGTTTGCCAGACCGACGATTTCGGCGCCTGGGTGGCGATGATGGGCCAAAGCGTGGCTGAGTCCCATGTTTCCAAGTCCGGCGATCAGAACGCGGGTCATTTCACGGCTCCAGAGGTGATCCCGCGGATGAGTTGCCGCGAGAATATGACGTAGAGTATCAGCACCGGCAGAATCGCCATTGAGAGCGCCGAAAGCACGGCGTTCCAGTCTGTCACGAACTGTCCGATGAACACCTGGCTCCCGAGGGTCAGGGTCTTGGTCTCTTCCGCGGGCGCAAGGATCAACGGGAACCAAAGGTCGTTCCAGATCGGGATCATGTTGAACACCGCGACTGTCGCCATTGCGGGGCGAACGAGCGGCAAGACGAGGCGGAAGAAGATCGTGTATTCGGACAGGCCGTCAATCCGGCCAGCGTTTTCAGGTCGTCGGACACCTGCCGCATGAACTCGGACAGAATGAACACCGCGAGCGGAAGTCCTTGCGCAGTGTAGACAAGGATCAGCGCCCAGAGCGTGTTGACCAATCCGGTGGCCACCATCATTTCCAGGATCGCGACAGTGCCGATCCGGATCGGGATCATGATCCCCAGGGCGAGGTACAGGCCCGTCAGAAGGTTGCCCTTGAAGCGGTACTCCGCGAGCGCAAAGGCCGCCATCGCACCAAAAAGCAGGATGAAGAACAGTGACGCGACTGTGACGATCATCGAGTTCTGGAAGTAGAGAAAGAAATCTCCCTGCTTCATCACGGTCTGATAGCCGATCAGTGAAAAGCTCTCTGAATCTGGCAGAGCAAGCGGTTCGCGGAAGATCGACTTGCGCGCTTTGAAACTGTTTATGAGGATCACGAATACGGGGAAGAGCGCAATCAACGTGTACAGGATCAACGCACCGTGCATGCCCATCGTGTTGAATGCATTTGCGCGCGCCTTGTGCATGTCCTGAACTCAGAGTTGATATCGGCGCATCCGGGTCTGGATGCCGAACAGGTAGATGCAGACGCCAACGAGGATGATTGCGAACATCGCGCCCGCGACAGCCGAGCCCATGTGCGGGTCGCCCAATTGAAGCTGGAAGCCGAAAAAGGTGCGGTACATGAACGTGCCGAGAATGTCGGTGGAGAAATCCGGCCCGGCAAGCGCCCCTTGCGCGACGTAGATCAGATCGAATGCGTTGAAATTGCCGACAAAGGTGAGGATCGAGATGATGCCGATGGATGGCAGGATCAGCGGCAGCTTTATCTTCCAGAACGCCGACATTCCGGTTATGCCGTCGATCTCGCCCGCTTCCAGAATTTCATCGGGGATGGAAAGAAGGGCTGCGTAGATCAGCATCATCGGGATGCCGACGAATTGCCAGACAGAGATCAACGCCAGCGTTGTCAGCGCGTACTCCTCCTTCCCCAGCCATGGTGCAAACAGGACCTTGAGACCCACGGCGTCGAGCATCGACGGCGCAATGCCCCAAATTGGCGAGAGGATGAGTTTCCATGCGAACCCGACGATCACGAACGACAGGATCGTGGGGATGAAGATCGCGGAGCGATAAAGCGCCGCAAAGCGAAGGCGTGGATGTGAGAGGATGGCGGCCAGCGCGACTCCAATCGGGTTCTGCACCAGCATGTGAATCAAGAAGAACCAGAAGTTGTTGCCAAGCGCGTTCCAGAACTGCTCGGACCAGATCGGGTCGAAGAAAAGCGTGTGAAAGTTCTCCAGACCAACGAAGGCGCGCGCCTGTTCCACTTCGCTGTAGAGCGCAAGCCGCAGCGTGTTGAAGAGCGGGAAGATCATCACGGCCGTGTAGACAAGTGTGGCCGGCGCGAGGAACACGATGATGTGCCAGCGGATGCGAGGGACCGACATGGGCTTTCCCCGAGGATGGTTTCCCGGGCGGGCGAAGCCGCCCGGGAGGAATGCAGCTAGGCGAGGATCACTGCTGCGGCGCGTACCAGCTTGCCAGGCCCTCCTGAAGCCTCTGGCCCAGCTCTGCCGGCGAGGCAGTGCCCTTGATTGCCGCGACGGATGCACCCCAGGTCTCGTTTTCGAGGTTCGGAGTGCCGCGAGACAGGATCTGGTACGTCGAGCGGATCGTCGATTCGCATTCGCCGCGCCAGCTCACGAATTCCTTTGCAAGCGGGTCCGTCAATTCGACGGGAGTCTTGGACAGCGGGAAAAAGCCGGGAAGTGCATTGCCGAAGATCGATGCAAACTCAGGAGATCCGACCCAGGCAAGGAAGGTCTCCGCTGCCTCGGGATTGTCCGTCGCCGCGTTCATGCCGATCCCGATGTCAGTGTGGTCCGAGATGTAGCATGTGTCGCCCGCGTTCCGGACAGGCGGCTTGAAGGCACCCATCGCGAAGTCAGCCTGGGCGTTGAACCCGGCAATTTCCCAAGACCCGGCAGGATAGATCGCTGCACGCCCAAGCGTGAAGAGATTCTGGCTGTCAGGGTAGGTCTGCGCTTCGTAGCCGTCGCCAAGATAGTCGCCCCATCTTGCCAACGTCTCGTAGGGCGCAACCCATGCGTCGTCGGTCAGTTTCTGCTCGCCTGCGATCAGTGCGCGACGACCCTCCTCGCCTCTCCAGTAGTTCGGCCCGATGTTGTTGTATCCCATCGTGGCGGCTTCCCATTGGTCGTTGGTGCCCATCGCCATTGGAATGTAGCCGCCATCTTCCTTGATCTTGTCGAGCGCAGCGAAAAACCCTGCTTCGGTCGTTGGAACCTCGATGCCCAGTTCCTCGAATGCATCTGCATTGTAAATGAAGCCGTGGATAACTGATGCCATCGGAACGCAGAACGTGGCCGAGCCGTCGTCAGTTTGCCAGGCCGACTTTGCAACGTCGGAGAAGTTGTTCATGGCTTCCATGTCGTCAAGGTCGGTGAGATGCCCGGCCTCGAAGAGCGCCAGCGACGCGTCGAAGGGTCGGCACGTGATGATGTCGCCCGCCGAACCGGCATCGAGCTTCGAATTCAGGGCCGCGTTGTATTCCGTCGGAGCGGATGGAGAGAAAATCACCTTGATCCCGGAATGCTCGGCCTCAAAGGCCGGAATGATCTCCTGCTGCCATAAGGCAAGGTCGTCGTTGCGCCAGCTTTCGATGGTCAGCGTAACGTCCTGTGCCTGCGCACCGGTGGCGACAAGGCCGAGGGTCGCCAAGGCCAGTTTCAGTTTGTTGCGTGTCATGTTTGAACTCCCAGGTTAAATGCACGTCAGTTGAGTCGCGCCAGGGCGGCGCGAAGGTTTCCTTCGGTTTGCTGAAGAACGGCGTTGGCCTCGTCTGGCGACACGTCCCTTGCCGCAACCAGGATTGCGGACTTCACGAAGCCTTGGGCTTGTCTGAGCGCCTTGCCGGCGGCCGCTTTGTCAGTGCCGGCAATTTGACCGACAATGCCCGCCGCTCGGGCCCGAAGCTTGGCGTTGTCTGCCCGCAGGTTCACCATCATCCCGTCATGGACATGGCCAAGTTCAATGGCCATGAGCGTCGAAAGCATGTTCAGCGCGACCTTCTGCGCCGTTCCCGCGCCCATCCGGGTCGACCCGGAAAGGACTTCGGGCGGCGTGGCCAGGCAAACCGGGTGATCAGCGCCATCGAGAAGCGCGGCACCGGAACTGTTGGCGATGGCAATCAAGGTTGCGCCGCGCGCTTGTGCGGCTTCGGCGGCAGCCAGCGTGTATGGCGTTGTGCCACTGGCCGAAACTGCGATCACGGTGTCTCTGCCCGATACGCCTGACATGGCATGCTGAACGCTTGTGGCATCGTCCTCGGTCGCCCCGGGCATTTCCACTCCAACCGGCAGTCCTCCAGCCATGTGAATTCTGATCTGATCGGCTGGAATCGAGAAAGTGCCTCCCAGTTCCAAGGCATCAGCAGCAGCCATCAGGCCAGACGAACCTGCAGCAGCGTAATGCAGTACGCCGCCGGCTCGAATTGTTCGCGCCATCGCGC
>VYCX01000427.1:0-8946 GCA_009843725.1 Boseongicola sp. SB0675_bin_26 | reverse complement strand
GGCGCCGCTCACAATGCTGTCAAGGGCGCCAAGAAGCGACGTTGCGGCGGCGATCTGACCTTCGGCCAGCAACGCGGCAACTTCGGACAGAGGAAGTTCGTCAAGTCCCTCCGCAGAATCGTGCAGCGCTTCAGTCCGAGAGCCGGTCATGTGATTCCCCAGTCACGCGTCATAAGATACCTATCTAATACCTTTTGTCCACACTTTTGTTCAGTGCCTCAACGTGCCCTCCCGCGTCGATTTCGACCGAAACGACCAGATCGTCCCTTGGTCCGGCGTCCACCGACAATCCGGGAGTCCGGAATCCGCAGCGCACCGATCCGACCCTCGGCGAAAAACTCGTTGCGCTCATCCATCCGGTTTTGCATCGGGGCCGGTGCCGGAGCCAAGTGCGTCGTCACAGGGCCATGGTGCTGCTGACGACCCGTTGGACCGTCTGAATGCTCGAGTGCATGGACCGGAACAAGACGAAACACGTTGGAATCAACCTGCCGATCCAACGCTGCGAGCGGATCGCCCCTCATTGACGGACGGACATGCAAGGCTGCCAAACAAGGCAGGATCGTGCGTCGCCAACCCATTCCAAGCGAGTCCGTTGCCGACTTTCCCCACTCACCCAAGGCCTGCCTCGCCTTCCAGCGCCGGAAGCCGGCCCAACGCCGCTTCCCAAGGCAGCACGTGCTGCGCAGAAAGCGTCGAGGCCTGAACTTTCGAGAGTTTCGCACCGCCTCCCAGCACGTGTGCCGATGATCGGCCTGAAGGCGCTCCCTTCAAGGCCAAGCCCCCACTGTACCACCCTGAACAGAAAACTCGGGACGCGCAAATCCCAAGGCAGGTGCACCAAAATTCCCGTCGGACACGTTGAGCTGTCCAGTTGCTCCATCGGCACGGACTTGAGGCGGCATTTGACACATTGGCATCATTTGGGCTTTCTCTCACCCAATAGGTATTATAAAGGTATCTGCATGGGTGAATCGCGGAAATCTCCGGTTATCGCCATTGACGGCGGCGGCACGCAGTGTCGACTCGCGTTGGATGACGGCATGTCAATCGTTGCGGTGGAGACCGGACCCGCCAACGTCTCCACGGACTTTGACGGCGCACTGAACGAGATTTCCGCGGGCCTGGGCAGCCTGGCGGAGCGCGCCGGTCTGAAGCCGGAAGCGCTTTCGCGAATCCCCGCGTTTGTCGGACTTGCGGGAATGACAGGCGAGACGATCTCGGAGAGGTTGCGCACGGCCCTGCCATTTGCGCACGTCCGCATTGAAGATGATCGTGCGGCGGCATTGAGAGGCGCACTTGGCCTGGCCGACGGCGCGATCGCCCACTGTGGCACGGGATCATTCTTTGCGGCACAATGCCAAGGAACCATGCGGTGTGCAGGTGGCTGGGGGCCGGTGCTTGGAGACGAGGCATCGGCACATTTCGTGGGCAAAGCCGCTCTCGGCACGACACTCAAGGGCATTGACGGACAGTATCCCGCCTCGCCACTGGCAGAGCGGATCTTGACGGATTTCGAGGGCACTGAAGGCATCGTCCGCTTTGCGGGATCGGCCAGTCCTTCGGAGCTTGGTGCTTTGGCACCGCTTGTGACCGAATTTGCGAAGGAAGGCGATGCGCTCGCCGAACACATAATGCGCAGCGGGGCACAGGACATTTCCGCGATGCTTCAAGTCGTTGGCTGGAACAAAGGTCAGCCGGTCTGCCTGACCGGTGGAATTGGCGCCTGCTACGCTCCGTACTTGCCTGCAGACATGCAGTCCGATCTGACCTCGCCACTCGATGGGCCGCTTGCAGGTGCGCTTTCGCTTGCGGCGGCGTTTGCCCAGGAGATTCCTGCGTGAACGCCGCCGAATTTCTCCGACCCGAAGGCTGGCTTGGCGAAGCCGGCGGCCCGCGATACTTGCAGCTCCGCCGGCGTCTGCAGCTGGGCATCGAAACAGGTGTCCTGCCGCCCAACTCGTCACTTCCACCAGAACGCGAGATTGCCGAAATCACCGATCTGTCCCGCGTCACCGTCCGCAAGGCGATACATGAGCTGGTGCGTGAAGGGTTGATCGAGCAGCGGCAAGGTTCGGGATCGTTCGTTCGCGAACCAATGGAGCGGATGGAACAATCCCTCTCGCACCTGACCTCATTCACGGAAGACATGGCGAACCGAAGGCTCGACACGACGTCCCGTTGGCTCGAAAGGGGCATTTTTTTGCCGACGCCTGACGAGGTGACCTCGCTTGACCTGCGGGAAGGAGAGCAAGTCGCCCGAATTTACCGGCTTCGCGAGGCAGGTGGGCGTCCGATGGCGCTGGAACGCGCTGCACTTCCTCTGGACATCCTGCCAAACCCGCTTGAAGTGACAACTTCTCTCTATTCCGTACTTGAGCGCCTGGGGCATCGCCCTGCAAGCGCGATTCAGAAGATTTCGGCCATCAACTCGGACGCGCGCGAGGCTGCTCTTCTTGGCATAGCGGAAGGTGCCGCCATATTGAGCATCGAGCGCAAGTCGTTCCTGAAATGCGGACGGGTCGCTGAACTCACTCGATCCCGTTATCGCGGCGATGCGTACGATTTCGTCGCGGAACTGCGACTGCGAAAATGAAGGGTCATCGAGGATGACGACCGACACCACTCAGATGCGTCGGGAAATCTGCGAAATCCCTGCGGCCGTTGAACGCCTTTTGAGCCGTGGCGGAGACGCCATCGCCGCAACTGCGGCAATGGTGCGCGACATGAACCCGCCATTTCTTCTATCTGTCGCGCGCGGTTCTTCCGACCACGCCTGCACCTACCTCAAGTATGCCAGCGAGTTGCTCCTGAAACGACCAATGGCCTCGGTGGGACCATCCGTCACGTCGCGATACGGCGTCGAGTTGGACGCCCACGGGACCATGTGCATTTCGATTTCTCAATCTGGCCAAAGTCCCGACATCGTGCAGATGACCAAGGCGCTTCGCAAGAATGGTGCATTGACGATCGCGATTACCAACAACCCGGAGTCATGCCTTGCATGCGTTGTTGACCGCACTCTGCCGATGCACGCGGGCCCCGAATTGAGCGTTGCCGCAACAAAGACCTTTGTGACTTCGCTTGTCGCCGGCCTGTGGCTGATCGCCGAACTGAAGGGGCAAGCGCCACTTCTGTCGGCGATCCGAACGTTGCCCGACCACCTCGAGGCCGCGATACGCTGCGATTGGTCACCTGCGGAAGACGCCATCGACGACCGTTCCCTGCTTACGCTCGGTCGCGGGCCATCGCGGGCAGTCTCGAACGAGGCGGCGCTTAAGTTCAAGGAAACGTGTCTGATCCATGCCGAGAGCTATTCCTCCGCTGAAGTGCTCCACGGCCCGGTGTCCATCATCGACCACGGCTTTCCCGTAATTGCCTTCGCGGCCGGTGACGCCGCTGAAGAGAGCGTAGCGGAAACCGCAGACGCTCTTGCCAACAAAGGTGCGCGGGTATTCGCCTTGTCCGACAGGGTCAGGAAAGCGACGCGCCTGCAGCATGTCCGGACCGACCACTGGTTGACCGATCCAATCGCCGCGATCATGTCGTTCTACTGCATGGTCGAGGCTCTCGCCGTGCGACGCGGAATCGATCCGGATGCTCCGCGGCATCTCAGCAAAGTGACCGAAACGGTATGACCCAGAACATTGTGACGTTACGAAACGGCCACATTTTCGACGGCAAAATGCTGAGGGCTGGACACGCCATCCGCTTTGTTGATGGTCACGCAAGAGAGTTCGGACCAGATGCAGAAGTTCCAAAGGACGGCAAAGTGGTCGATCTGTCCGGCGACTTCCTTACTCCGGGCTATGTGGACCTCCAGATCAACGGCGGTGGCGGTGTCATGTTCAACAATGATCCGTCCGTGCACACGCTCCGCCGGATTGCCAAGGCGCATCGCAATCTCGGCGTCTCTATCCTATTGCCGACGCTGATTACCGACTCGGCCGAAAAGATCCGCGCGGCGATCGCAGCAGCAACAAGGGCTGTCCAGGAAGGTGTGCCGGGAATCGCGGGGCTCCATCTTGAAGGCCCGCATCTCTCAATCGCACGCAAGGGCGCGCACGATCCAGCGTTCATCCGGCCCATGGAAGACAACGATCTGGAAATGCTGGTCGCCGCATCAAGGCTGCTTCCAGCACTCAAGGTCACCGTTGCGCCAGAGAGTGTGACCGAGGACCAAGTGTCGACACTCGCGCGTGCCGGAGTGCTGGTCTCGCTTGGCCACAGCGACGCGAGCCTCGAAACCTGCATGCGATACATTGCAGCCGGGGCTCGTTGCGTCACCCATCTCTTCAATGCCATGAGCCAACTCGGCAATCGTGAACCTGGCTTGGTGGGTGCGGCATTGGCCAGTGGCGGCGTGTCGGCAAGCCTTATCGCGGATGCTGTCCATGTTCACCCAGAGACAATTCGCACGGCATGGGCTGCAAAGGCGGGGCCGGGCAGAATTTTCCTTGTAAGCGATGCGATGGCCGTCGCAGGGACCGACCTTGCCGAGTTCGAGCTGGGTGAACGCTTGATTCGGCGCCGCGGCGGCACCCTGAAACTGCAGGATGGGACACTGGCCGGAGCCGACCTCGAATTAACCTCTGCAATCAAGGTCTTGGTCGAAAAATCTAATGTCTCCCTCGAATCCGCGCTTCAAGCCGCCATATCCCATCCGGCGATCTTGATTGGTGTTCAAGGTACAAGGGCAGATGCACGATTGCGAAGATTGTCGGAACTGCGTCGCGTTTCCTCTGACCTGACAAGTTCGGTCGCTGTCCTGTGAATTTCGCATGGCACCGCAGCCCCGCGCGAAAACATGCCTGATGAACGCAAAGGGAACCACTTGCCCTGCCGCCGTGAGCTGGCGGAGGCAGAAGCGGGCGCGCCGTCTGCGCAGGAGATCCCATGCCAAGTTTCACGGCAACGAAATTCAGGCGACGGACGGTAGACTGAGCAAGCCTGGGCGGCACCAGGATCCGCTCCACGCGGTGCCAAGCGCTCAATTCGATCGACTGATCAACACTGTCACTTCGGGTTTCTTGCCGACTTCAGTGTCACAAGCTTTGCGCACTACGCTTCGCAGCTCGTCTGCAAGCCTGTCATCAAATTCCTCATCTTCCGATGCTCCAAGCACCATCGACCGTTCGAGCTGTCTGTCCAGTTCAGTCTCCAGGACCTCTCCAAGAGGCTTTCCTGACACGCCCGTTCCGGGCAGCCCCGTCAGGTCAGCCCAAGGTCCGCCGTCAGATTCGTCCCCCTCAAGGAACAGGGTCACCGCAACGTGACCGTTCATGGCCATTCTTGTCCGGTTCCGAATGACGCCGTCCAGCGCCCCGACCTGCACCTTGCCGTCAAGATAGATGCGTCCTGCCTCCACGTGATCCGTGACCTTCGGCACGGTGCCGGTGAGATCCACAAGCGAGCCGTTGCCAGCAACGAGCGACGCAAAGCCGTTCCGGGCCGCGACTCGTGCGTGCTCCTTGAGATGCCGGCATTCTCCATGCATCGGAACCACGATACCGGGCCGGAGCATCTCGTGCATTCGGTCAAGGTCGGGCCGGTTCGCATGCCCGGAAACGTGATAGAGGATCGACGTGTCTTCAATCACGTCGACGCCTTTCTTTGCCAAGGCGTTCACGACACGGAGCACGGCCCGTTCATTGCCGGGAATGGTCTTTGACGAGAACAGGAAGGTGTCGCCCTCGGAAAGTTCCAGACCCAGATACCTGCCCCGGGACAGCGCGGCCGACGCGGCGCGACCTTCGCCCTGCGAACCGGTCACGAGAAGCATCAGGCGCTCGCGAGGCACGGTCTTGGCCTCGTCCGGCGAGATGGTCTTGGGGAAGTCTGTGAGGATGCCTATCGTGACGGAGGCTTCAACCATTTGCCGCATCGCCCGACCAAGCAGGCATACGGAACGGCCGGCCGCCGCTCCGGCAGAGGCGAGCGTCTGCAGTCTTGCCACGTTCGAGGCGAAGGTCGTCGCGGCAATCATGCCGGACGCATTCGCCGCCAGCTTTCGAATTTCGGCTTCGATGCTGGCTTCGGATCTGCCGGGCAAGGGAGAAAACACGTTCGTTGAATCACAGGTCAGAACGTGCACGCCTTGATCCCCGATTCCCCTCCAGAACGCCTCGTCGAAGGCCTCGCCCACGACGGGCGTCGCATCGAGCTTGAAATCGCCCGTATGCACGATTCGGCCGGCGGGCGTGTCGATGATCAAGGCCGAGCTTTCCGGAATCGAGTGGCTCACAGGCGCAAAGCCCACACGGAACGGACCGGCCTTCACGGCCTTTGGCCAGGACTGGACGACGTTGACGATCTTGGCGTCCAGGCCCCTCTCCTCGAACTTGCGCCGCGCCAAGTGTCCGGTAAAGGCCCGCGTGAAGACCGTCGCGCGCAACTGCGGCCAGAGATGGCCAAGCGCACCGATATGATCTTCGTGGCCGTGCGTGATGAAGATAGCGTCGATTCGGTCTGCTCGTTCGGCCAGCCAGCTTACGTCTGCAAATATCAGGTCCACTCCGGGCGTGCTTTCCATGTCCGGAAAGGCCACGCCCATGTCCACCACGATCAGGCGCTCGCGGTCCGGAGGACCGTAGCCATAGACATAGGTGTTCATGCCCACCTCGTCCGCGCCGCCAAGCGGCAGATAGAACAGCCTGTCCTTGGTCATGCGCGATCCCTGTTGAACCGATGAATGACGGCCAGCCCGTAGATCGTCAGGTCGTCGTCAATCGAGTCAAACCGGATGTCGCCCTGCGCGAACAGCGGTGCCAGCCCGCCTGTGCCGATGACTTTCATGTCCCGCCCATACTCCGCCTTGATACGGGCCACGATGCCCTCGATCAGTCCGCTGTAGCCCCAATAGACGCCGGACTGGATGCAGGCTACCGTATTGGCGCCAATCACCCGTGCAGGCTGCGTTATGTCCACATGCGGAAGAGCTGCGGCTCCGGCGTGAAGCGCCTCAAGGCTGAGATTCACGCCGGGCGAGATCACGCCGCCGATGTAGGCGCCGTCGTGCGCCACGACGTCGAAATTCGTCGCGGTGCCAAAGTCAACGACGATCGCATCACCGCCATGCCGGTCGAACGTTGCCGCGGCGTTGGCGAGCCGGTCCGGGCCAGGCGTGACGCCAGCCTCAACCCTTGCGGGAACCGGAAGAAGGCATTCCGGCTTGCCCACGACCAGCGGCCTGCAGTTGAAGTAACTGTTGCAGAGGACGCGAAGGTTGAACACGACGCGCGGAACCGTCGAAGAAATCACGACCTCGTCGATCTCCACTTCCGTGAGGCCTTGGGCCTCCATCAGGGTCGAAAGCCACACGAAATACTGGTCCGCAGTCCTCTGATGCTCGGTCGAGGCACGCCAGGTGCCGAGAAACGACATGCCGTCCCAGATTGCAAAGACAGAGTTCGTGTTGCCCGCATCGATGCAAAGTAGCATGTCTCTCCTCAGGGCCCCTTTCAAGACTCGGGCGCGAGTGCCTGCAGTTGATCAACTCACCCATGTCAGATCTTGTCAACGACCGCCAGACTTCAATGGCATCGGGCGGTGCTCCATTCCGACGGTGCGCAAATTCACCGAACCTGTCCGGGCTGCCGGAATCCGCGCAGGGGGAAACGACGCACGGAGCGCCGTAAGCCGGCGCGGAACGCGTGCGGTTCCAGGTCACGATTCAAGACTTCCGGCCTTCCGACTTCGCTTGCGTGGCATGAATGCTCCTCCTCTGACTGCCCCTTCGCCAGGGCCGGGAGGAAGTCGCGGCGAATTCCCGGTCGATTGAACGAGGTCGCGAGGCAGCGGTGACGGCCGCCAGCCATCGTTCGGGCCAGGCCAAGGGTCGGGTGGCCGACACGCGAATGCGCTACGGGCCTCTTTTGCTCCGACCGTTCGCGAATTCACGTCACCGGTCGTGCATCGGTAAGTGCTGCCGGTCTTGTTCTTGCAACAGGGTCCGCACTGCGCAGAGGTCCGACTCAAGACTCGTCGAGGAAGTCCGCGAGCAAGGCGTTGAAATGATTGGGACGCTCAAAATGAACGGCATGCGCGCAGGCGGGCACGACCGCGAGGTTGGCACCGGGGATGGTCCGCCACAGCGTCTCGACTTGAGTCCATTCGTAAGTGCGGTCGCCGTCACCCCAAAGGACAAGCACGGGTGCCGCGATATGAGCGAGGTGATCAAGCCCGGACCAACAGCGCATGGCTTCCAGCCCCGCGATGATCGCCGTCAGCTCGGCACGCTCGGCGATGGCGACGCAAGCGGCGTACACGGGTGCCGCTTCGCGCTCGAGAAACCACGTCGCGGCGATCCGACGCGCGGTGTGCCGCGCGCCCTCCGTGCGGGCGCGTCGCATCGAGGTTTCAATCGTCTCAAACCGCCCCGGCAACTCGCCGGTTGCACCGGTTCCGTAGAGCACCAGCTTGCAGACACGGTCAGGAGCCAGACGCATCATCTCCTGCACGATCATCCCGCCCATGGAGTGGCCAATGAGGTCGAATTCCCGGGGCGCGACCTCTGCCAGCACCCATTCCGCGAATCCCCTGATCGTGTTGATGGGTGGCATATGCGCGTTCCTGCCAAAGCCCGGCAGGTCGACCGCAATCAGTTCGCGTTCCTCTGCCAGGGGTGCCTGCAAGTCCCATTGATCGCTGCCGCCCATGAAGCCATGGACAAGGACCAGTGGCCTCATCGACGGCCGCCTTGCACGATGCGGTCAAGAATCATCGCGCAGAAGAGGATCGAGAATCCGGCAAGAATCCCCTGTCCCACATTTGCGTACTGCAATGCCTCAAGGACATCTTCGCCGAGACCCTTGGCGCCGATCAGCGAGGCGACGACGACCATGGCGAGCGACAGCATGATCGTCTGGTTTATGCCCGCACGGATCGAGGGGCTGGCGAGCGGCAGGTCTACCTTTGTCAGCAGGTACCACTTGTTCGCGCCGAAAC
>VYCX01000341.1 GCA_009843725.1 Boseongicola sp. SB0675_bin_26 | reverse complement strand
GACGCGAAGGAGGCCGCGCGGCTCGCGGAGGCGGCGATCGCGGCGGCGCTGCGCGAGAGGCTGCGCAACGCGGACGCCGAGCTGACCGCGCTGTCGCTCCGGCTCGAGGAGGCGCGCAAGGAGGCCGAGGAGACGCTGGCCCTGCTCGCGGCGGCCGACGCGGCCGAGGAGGGGCTGAACGCGCGGCTTGCCGAGACGGTCGCCAGGCTCGAGCTTGCGGAGGGCCTGCTGGCGGAGGCCGAGGCCGGCCGGGACGGCGCGCTGTCCGCCGTCGCGGCGCGCGAGGCGTCCCTGTCGGACGCCCTTGCGGCGCTGGCGCGGTCGGAGGCGGCCGGTGCGGAGACCGCGGCGTCGCTGGCCGGGACCCGGGAGCGTCTCCGGGACGCGGCGGCGGAGGCGGAGCAGCTGCGCGAGGCGCTGGCCGCGGCGCTGGCGGCGCGGCTGGCGGCGGAGGGCGCGGGCGCGGCGGCGGTCGACGAGCGGGACCGGCGGCAGGCCCTTCTCGACGCGGCCGGCCGGCGGCTGGCGGCGGAGCGGGAGATCTCCTCGCGGGCGCAGCGCGAGGTGGCGCTGCTGAACGCGCAGGTGGCCGCGCTCCGGGGCCAGCTGGCGGAGCTGTCGCGGCTCCTGGACGGCGCGGCGGCGCGGGACCGGGCGTCGCGGGTGCGGATCGACGCGCTGGGGAGCCGTCTCAACCAGGCGCTGGCGCGCGTGGCGGCGGAGCAGCGGCGGCGCGCGGCGCTGGAGGCGGCGGAGGCGGCGCGGCTGCGGCGCGCGAAGGCGGCGCTGGACGAGGAGGTCGTCGACCTCGCCGCGTACCGGTCGGAGTTCTTCGGCACGCTGCGGCGGGTGCTGGGGGACCGGGAGGGGGTGCGGATCGTCGGCGACCGGTTCCTGTTCTCGTCCGAGGTGCTGTTCGAGAGCGGCTCGGCGACGCTCCGGCCGGAGGGGCGGGCGTCGATCGCGGAGGTCGCGGGGATCCTCGAGGAGGTGGCCGACGAGATCCCGGCGAACCTGGACTGGGTGCTGCGGGTCGACGGGCACACGGACAGCGCGCCGGTCGTGGTGGCGGGCGCGTTCGCGGACAACTGGGAGCTCAGCGCGGGCCGTGCGCTGTCGGTGGTGAAATACATGACCGGGACGCTGGGCTTCCCGCCGGAGCGGCTGGCCGCCGCCGGCTTCGGCGAGTACCGGCCGGTCAACCCGGAGGACACCGACGCCGCAAGGGCGCAGAACCGCCGCATCGAACTCAAGCTCACCGAACGATGAACGCTGGCGGACGGAAACGGCCTTGAAGTGCCGGCTGGCAGCAGCGCGTCGTCGGTGGAAAACGGGATCAGGCAGCCGTCCGCTTGCCGCCATGGCGGGGCGAGGCCTTGGCAATCGGTACCGGACAGGATGACGTCAGAGCGCCCCGATCTTGAGGCGCGTGATCCGGTTGCTGTGACGTTCCAGGATCTCGAACCGGAAGCCGTGGAAGGAAAAGACCTGGCCAACCGTGGGAATTGTCTGGGCTTCGTGAATCACGAGGCCTGCGACCGTCACCGCTTCGTTGTCCGGCAGGAACCAGTCCGTCGCACGGTTCAGATCCCGGATCGTCATGGCGCCATCGACCACGCAATCTCCACCTTCGGTTCGCTGCAGCGGATGAACCTCGTCCGGATCCAGTTCGTCGGTGATTTCGCCGACGATCTCCTCAAGGATGTCTTCAAGCGTGATCAGGCCTTCCAATGCGCCGTATTCGTCAACGACCAGTGCAAAGTGGGTTGAACGGTGCAGGAACTGACGCATCTGCTCGTCGAGCGTCGTGGTTTCCGGGACGAAATAGGGCTTCATCGCCACGTCCATCGGGTCAAAGCCCTCAAACGGATCGGAATTCGCCTCCAGGTCTGAAAGGCGAGGATGAATCGCGCGAAGCAGTTCCTTGGCGTGCAGGACCCCTATGATGTTCTCCTGCTCGCCACGGAAGATCGGCAGGCGCGTATGTGCCGAGTTCAGGCAGAGCTCGATGATCTGCTGTGGCGGCAGGTCGGCATCGATCATTTCGATCTGGCTGCGGTGGAGCATGATTTCCTCGACCGTTCGGTCGCCGAGATCAAGCGCGGCCAGCATTCGGTCGCGATGTTCCTTTTCGAGCACGCCTTCCGAATGGCCGAGCCGAAGGGCGCCCGCGATTTCCTCGCGCACGGAGAGGATGCGGCTGTCCGGGTCAATCCGGACACCGAACAGGAACAGCACGCCACGCACGACGGTTCGCACGGCATGCACGACCGGGTTCAGGACAAGGACAAGCCATCCGATGGGCCGGGCGACCCGGCTGGCGGCCGGCTCGGCGTTCGAGATCGCGTAGGTCTTCGGCAGGACCTCCGCGAAAATCAGCACCAGGAGCGTCATGAGCAGCGTGGCCAGGGCAACCCCGCTTTCGCCAAAGGCGCGCGTGAACATGGCCGTTGCGAGGGAAGTGGCCAGGATATTGACGAGGTTGTTGCCGAGAAGGACCGATCCGATAAGGCGCTCGCTGTCTTCGGTCACCTCGAGCGCGCGCGCGGCGCCACGCTCGCCCTTCTCGGCACGTGCCTTGAGCTTGCCGCGAGAAGCGGCGGTCAACGCGGTTTCGCTGCCGGAAAAGAAGGCGGACAGGATCAGCAGCAGCAGGATAGCGCCGCACGTCACCCAGAAACCGGCGTCGATCAGTGAAAGGGCGCCATCCATCCTATTCGCCAATCAGGGCCATTCTCGCTATATGAAGTGCCGGTTGCCGTCATTCAAGGAAGAGATGTGCGGGTGCGGACCGGAATTCGCCGATGGGGCATGGCTGCAGGGACTTGGGGCCCCGCTCGTCGTGGCAGGGATCCTGACGCTTCTTGTTCGAATCCGTCCACGAACCGGCGGGACGGTTCAGGCGGCTTCATTCACGCGCAAGTGGGTGATGTTCCAGAACGAGTTCCTTGACGCGGTCCTCCAGCACGTGGGTGTATATCTCGGTTGTGGCGATGTCCGAATGGCCCAGAAGGGTCTGGATGGCACGAAGGTCGGCGCCCCTGGAAAGCAGGTGCGTGGCAAAGGCGTGCCGCAGGGTGTGCGGCGTGACCCTGCCTGGCGAAATGCCTGCCGCGACGGCAAGCTCCTTGACCAACTGATAGAATCTGTGCCGCGTAAGGTGTCCGGACCTGCCGCGCGACGGAAAGAGATATCGCGATGGCGGAACGCCTCTGTTCTTGCGGGCGGCTTCCTCCAGTGCGTCCCGTCTTTCCAGCCAGGCGGACAGTGCGAGACGGGCGGGTTCGGAGAGCGGCAAGATCCGCTCCTTGCCCCCCTTGCCACGCATGAGAAGCAATTTCGGATTTCCCCGTACGGCCGTGACCGGCAGCGACACCAGTTCGCTGACCCTTGAGCCTGTCGCATAGAGAACTTCCATCAGGCAGGTGTTCCGAAGCCGGTCATTCAGGCGGCCTGTCTCGCGCGCCGCTTCAAGAAGGCGTTCAACCTCGTCTTCGGACAAGGTTCCTGGCAGACGCCTTTCGGGGGCGGGCCCCTTTACGCGGATCGCAGGGTTGTCGCGGCGCCAACCCGATTCGAAGGCAAAGCGATAGAATTGCCGGATGGCGGAGAGGCGACGAACGCGGGTTGCGCGCGCCAGACCTGATGCATCAAGGTCGATCAGGTAGTCCTCGATCCCCGTCTGGCTGACGGTCAGCAGCCCGGATTTCCTTGTCTTCAGCCATCCCAGAAAATCCTTCAGATCCCGTGCATAGGCCATTTGCGTATTCCGGGCAGCATTGAGTTCGGCGACCTGGGCGTCGAGAAAGGTCGTGATGCGTTCCGCCTCGTTCATGCCTTGCCGTGTTCCAGCACCAGTTCGACTGCGACCTGCCGGGCCAAGGGTTCAAGGCCAAGAGTTCGCAGCAGCATGAGGGATTGCTGCGTGGCATGCGGGTTGCCCGCCGCTCCGTCCATGAGCTGCAAAAGCGCGCGAAAGAGGGCTTCCCCTCCGCGATCTCCCTCGATCAAGACGCGGTAGGCCGGGCTCGGGCCATGTGCCGCGAGACCGCGGACGACGGCTTGTGCGAGCATGTTCGGACCGGGCAAGGCGCCGCGACGCCCCTTTGCAATTGAAAGCAGAAACCGGCTTTCGCTGCGGTCGCCGGCAAAATGCTCCGCGAGCGCTGCATCCTCTGCCAGCAACGCGATTTCAAATGCAATTCGCATGGCCGGATCCGAGAGATCCTGGCCTTCAAGACGTGCCGCAACCCATTTTGCAAAGGCCTTCGCGTAGCCTCCGGCATTGGCCGCCTGCCATGCTGGCGCCAGGGCTGAACTCACGAGATCGCCGCTTTCGGATTCCAGGGCGGTCGTCAGGGACCCGACCGCGCTGACGCGCTCCCAAATGCCGCCGGACGCAGCCGGCTTTCCTTCCGCATAGACTTCGAGCAAGTGGCTGATCGGCAGCGCGCCGGCCGCCGCGAGGCGCTCGGCGGCTCGAAGCCGTGCCTTCCATCCGGTTGTGCTGGAGAGATCCGCAACAGCGAAGGCAACCGGCAATTGCTCGGTCGGGATGCGCTCGCCGACGGCCTCGAACAGCCGGAACTCAAGGGGCGACGGGAGCCGAGGCGGCGCCGGAAGCGGATCGCCTTCGAAGAGTTCGGGATCAAGAAAGTGCAGCAGAAGCACTTCCTCTTCGGGCGTCAGGATTCCAAGCGCTTCAGCGTTTCCGAGCGTGAGTGCGGCAACATCCCAGTTTCCGAGCCGGGCAAGGCAAAAGATGCGTGCCGGATAGGTTGGCGAAATGTCCGGCACGTTCTCGATGATGCGGCAGGCCTCGGTCTCGGTTCCCGTCAGCAGGGCGATGTCGAAGGCACGGCGAAACCGCCGCGACTCTTCCGGACCGGCGCGGCGAATGATCTCGTCCGCTTCCTGCAAGTGGCCCATGGACAGGAGTCGGTCGATCCGCGCAAGAAAGAACCTGTCGTCGATGGCCGCGTCTATCGGCGGGTCGAACTGGCCGATCAACACGTCACGCAGGAAGCGATTGAGTACAGGCGGCGCATTGCTGCCGTCGGGAAGGGTTGAGACGGCACGGGCAAGATCGGCGGCTGAGCTGCGACCCCAGAGGCCGGGCGCCAGTCCGAGCTGCTGTGCAGGTTGCAGGCCCACGCCGTCCGGCGTGTTCCCGTCGAGAGGCAGGACCGCGATTTCCGACGGCAGCGCGGCAAGCGGCGTCACGTCGTTCGGGGCAGGTTCGGCCTGTGGAGGCGCCACCGAGTTCGAAAGCCAGTCAATTGCCGAGAGCGGCTGGTCGCTTGCCCATGCGGCAGGCAGCAGGAATTGCCCGACGAAGAGGCCGCATGCCAACCGCATGAGAGCTGAACTAGCCGCCATCCAGTGCCACCGGGGCGCTAACGTTGACTTGCGTCGGGCTCAGGTCGCCCACATACGCGTAGACGATCACTGCGCCACCGAGAAGGATGAGCACAACGAACACGAGTTTCAGAAGACGAAGCATCTTGATGAGCCTCCTGTACCTGTATTGCAGGATCATGCCGAATCCGGCCGTGCCAACCGGATTATATCTGGTATTTGCGAGAAGATCACGCCATTCAGGTCGGCAACGCGAAAAGTGATGCGGGAAGCGTCTGTTTTGCCATTCAAGCTAAGGAAAACCGTCGTGATGGTGGGGATGATGGGAGCCGGAAAGAGCGCCATTGGAACCGCTTTGGCAAAGCGTCTGGATGTCCCGTTCCTTGACAGTGATGCGGAGATCGAACGGGCAGCGAGCCGGACCATCGCGGAGATCTTCGAACGCGATGGCGAGGAGTTCTTTCGCGCCCGGGAGACGCAGGTGATTGCGCGACTCCTGGGCGGCGAGCCCATGATTCTGGCGACGGGCGGCGGGGCGTTTCTCCACGAGAAGAACCGGACGCTGATCGGTGAGCAGGGTCTCTCGGTCTGGCTGCGTGCGGACCTTGACCTGCTTTGGCAGCGTGTGCGGCACAAGTCGACGCGGCCGCTGCTGCATACCAAGCGTCCGAAGCAAACGCTTGCGTCACTGCATGAAGCGCGTACACCGGTCTACGCACTTGCAGACGTGACGGTCGATGCAGATCCCGCCTGTTCCATTGACGAAATGACGGATCGCGTACTGAAGGCGCTTCGCGTCCGAGATGACGTGTTGGCGGAATGTCGGTCAGCGACCCCTCCCTGAAGGGAGGGGCTTGAGGGGCGGAAGCCCCGAGAGCCCATGCTGACCAGCGCGAGAAAGGAGACCATCATCCAATCTACCCTGAACCATACGTTGAAGACCGACCCTGGGATGCTGCCTCAGTCCCAGGCTCTCGAAGGTTCGCCTGCAGACATGCCGGGTCAGGCTCGAAACGGGGCGAACCGCAGCGCGGGCGGTCAGGTTGTGCGAGGGGAGTCCGGCGCAAGCCGCGTCTTCGTCCTCGACCGGTGGGGCGACCCGCTGATGCCGTGCCATCCGGCGCGGACGAGGACGCTTCTGAGGAAGGGGCGCGCCGTCGTGGTGCGTCTCCATCCCTTCACCATGCGCCTCAGGGACAGGACCGGAGGGAAGACCCAGGAGGTCGGCCTCGGGATCGACCCAGGGTCGAAGAGGACGGGCATTGCGCTTGTCCGTAGCGACGGCGAGGTCCTGTCCCTTGCCGAGATCGAGCACAGGGGAAATAGGGTCCGGAAACTGATGCTTCGGCGCGCGGCATGTCGAAGGCGGCGGCGATCAGCCAGCCTGAGATACCGGAAGAAGCGGTTCCTGAACCGGCGCTCGGGGAGACGGCTCCCGCCCTCTCTTCAGTCGCGGGCGGACAACGTGCTGTCCTGGTCGGCACGGTTCAGCAGGCTTGCGCCAGTGACCGGGATCCGGTGCGAGACGGTGCGCTTCGACATGCAGGCCATGGACAGCCCCGGCATCGAGGGCGTGGAGTGCCGGCAGGGGACGCTCGCCGGATACGACGCCAAGGAGTGCCTTCTGGAGAGGTGGGGGCGCAAATGCGCCTGCTGCGACGCGTCAGGCAAACCGCTCCAGATCAACCACGCCTGGCCGAAAGCCCTGGGCGGGTCCCGCCGGGTTTCGAACCTGACGCTCGCCTGTGCGTCCTGCAACCCGGCCAGGGGATCGCGGTCCGTGGAGACCTTGCTGGCCGGCCGGCCCGATCGGTTGCGGAGGATCCTGGCTGAGGCCAGGGCGCCGCTTCATGACGCCGCCGCGGTCAATGCAGCCCGTCGCGTCCAGTTCGAGGCTCTGGAGCGAACGGGGCCTCCTGTCATCGGCTTCTCAGGGGGACGAACGAAGGTCAACCGGGCGCGGCTGGGGATCCCCAAGCCGCATGCGCTGGACGCGGCCTGTGTTGGCGAGACGTCTTCGCTTTCGGGCTGGGACCAGCCCGTGTTCGGAATCAGGGCCATGGGCCGGGGGACCCATGCACGGACCCGCGTCATGCGCTTCGGCTTTCCCGTCGGCTGCCTGGCGGCGCGAAAGTCCGAGATGGGCTTCCGGACGGGGGACGTCGTGCGCGCGGCCGCGCCCGCGGGCACGCGGCAAGGCCTTCATGCCGGGCGCGTCGCGGTGCGCGCCTCGGGCTCCTTCAACGTCCAGACGGTCAGCGGCACCGTCCAGGGGATCTCCCGCCGGCACCGCCGCATCGCCGAGCGCGATGACGGTTACGGATACCACATCGACGCGTCACGGAAGAAGGGGACTGCGACGATGCACGGAACACGGAATCCCGCATTCCTCCCCGCCCGGAGGTGCAGAGTTTCCTGCGGGTCGGACCGATGAGAGACGAGATCGTCCAAGTCGCGCTTGGCGACAGGAGCTACGAAGTCCGCATAGGCGAAGGCCTGATTGGGCGCGCGGGTGTCGAGATTCAGCCGTTTCTTGAGCGTCCTCGCGTGGCAGTGCTGACCGATGAGACCGTGGCGGGCGTGCATCTCGGGATACTGCGGGCCGCGCTTGCCGCCGAAGGAATCGGCAGCGTGGCCTTGGCGCTGCCTGTCGGCGAGACAACGAAAAGCTGGGGCATGCTGGAACGATCCGTCGAATGGATGCTGGAGGAACGGGTCGAACGCCGCGACGTGATGATTGCGCTCGGCGGCGGTGTCATTGGCGATCTGGGAGGGTTCGCCGCGGCGATTCTGCGACGTGGGATCAGGTTTGTTCAGGTGCCGACGACGCTTCTGGCGCAGGTGGACAGTTCCGTCGGCGGCAAGACAGGGGTCAACTCGCCGCATGGCAAGAATCTGGTTGGATCGTTCCACCAGCCGTCTCTGGTCCTTGCAGATACAGGCGCCCTCGCAACGCTGCCTCGCCGCGATTTCCTGGCCGGCTACGGGGAGGTGGTCAAGTACGGCCTCATCGGAGACGCCGCCTTCTTCGAATGGCTGGAAGGGAACGGCAGGACGCTTGTTGAAGGTGACCGGGACCTCAGGGCCCAGGCAGTTCGCCGCTCGGTGGAAATGAAGGCCGAAATCGTGGCGCGAGACGAGACCGAGGAGGGAGACCGTGCATTGCTCAATCTGGGGCACACGTTCTGCCATGCGCTGGAAGCGGCCACGAACTATGGAGATCGCCTTCTGCACGGCGAAGGCGTGGCGCTCGGGTGTGCCCTGGCATTTGAGATGTCCGCGCGCATGGGCCTTTGTTCCCAGGAAGCGCCGGTCCGCGTGCGCGCGCATCTGGAATCCATGGGAATGAAATTCGATCTTGCCGACATTCCTGGAGATCTTCCGGATGCCGGTACGTTGATCGGCCTCATGAGACAGGACAAGAAGGTCGTCGATGGCCGGCTCAGGATGGTGCTCGCGCGAGGCATTGGTGAAGCGTTTGTGGCTGAGGACGTGCCGCTTGACGTCCTGGAAGCGGTGCTTTCGGACGCGCTCGGCCAGACGTAGCCCAAGCTCGGCTCGAACTGTCCGCGCGCGCCTTCAGCGAGGCAATCGCGCACTCTCGGCCGCGACTTGACCGGCAAGCATGACGGCGAAGTCCCGGCGGCCTGTGCATTCGCCCGGTTCGGAATGCGCTCCATCCCTGGGCCACGGAACGTGACGAAGGCGGAACAAGCCGGCGCTGCCGCGTCGAGCCGCTCGCGGATCAGCTTCAGGCACGGAATGTCGCAGCGTCGGGCGCGCGGACGAAGGCACATGGACGTCAGAGCCCAAGCGCGTCGGACAGCGCCATGGCTGACATCCCGCCGTCAATGCAGAGATCGGTTCCCTTTATCCACCTGCTTGCGGGGCTGGCCAGGAAGATGATCAGGTCGGCAACCTCCTCCGGCAATGCCGGCCGTCCGGCGCGCGCGACGTTTCGGGCCACAACGTCACCGAAGGCGGTGGTGAAGTCGCCAAGAATGCCGGTGCTGACGGCGCCAGGACTCACGGAATTCATGCGGATGTCCATCCCGATCAGCCGTTCGGTGCTGGCCATGGTCCAGACGATCACGGCCTCCTTCGAGAGATTGTAGGCACGGACGTGGTCGATGTCGCGGCGCTTGACGAACGAGTCGAGGCCCGACGGGTCCCGCAGTGCCAGCAACGCCTTCGCTTCGTCGATGTTGTCGCGCCAGTGCCCGCCCGCGCGAGATGCGACGTTGACGATGCCGGCACCCTTCGAGAGCAGCGGCAGGAATGCTTCGGTCATATGGACCAGGCCCATTGCATTCACTGCAAGGACGGCTTGCGCATTGCCGGGGCGGGGCGGGATTCCCGCACAGGTGATCAGCGCGTCGAATTGCCCATGCGCCTTGGCGACAGCGGCGTCGATCGAGGTCGGGTCCGCCATGTCGCAGCTGTGCCAGGAACTTGCCGAAGGAGGCTCGGCAACGTCGAAGGCGATGACCTCGTGCCCGTCCGCGACCAGCTTTGTCGCTGTGGCCGCCCCAATTCCCGACGCCGCACCCGTGATGGCGACTCGCACGGGCTAATCCTCCGCAAACCTGGCCGGAGCCCGGCCGCGATACCGCGCCGTGAATTCATCTTCGACCTCGGAGCCGTCCACGAGGAATGGCAGGATGCCCTTGCGCAGCGACCGTCCGCGCATGGCCTTGATGTCGTCTTCGGACTTGGTCACGCGCTGCGCAAGCCGTCTGCCCCACTTGGCAAGGCATCCATAGAGCCGGTCGATCTCGCCTTGGTGCGCGTCTCCCTTGGCAAGGTCGTGAAACTCGTCCGGATCGGTTTCCAGGTCGAAGAGCATTGGTCGAAAGCCTCCCTCGGCATGCATCATCTTGAACCGGCCATCAAAGACCATGAAGAGCCGTGCATCGCGCGGCTCGAGTCCGAGCTTGGCGCATTGCGGCGTCACGGAATAGTCGTATTCGCTGATGACGAATTCGCGCCACGCGGGGGACTCGCCGCGAATCAGCGGCAGGAGCGAGCGGCCCTCGATGACATGATCGGGCACCTTGCCGCCCGCAAACTCCACGAACGTGGCGGCGACATCGATGGACTCGACAAGGGCGTCACAGGTCTGGCCGCGGGTGCCGTCCGCGTCGGGGCGCGGGTCGTAGATGATGAGCGGGATCTTGACGCTCGGCTCGTGGAAGAGATCCTTTTCGCCCAGCCAGTGATCTCCCAGGTAGTCGCCGTGATCCGAGGTCAGGACGATCATCGTGCTGTCCATGCGATCCGTTGCATCCAGGTGATCAAGCAGCTTGCCCAGCTGGTCGTCGCATTGCTTGATCAGGCCCATGTAGGCGCGAACCGCCTTTTGCCGCGCCTCGTCATTCTGGAACGCGGCGGCGATGCGATTTTCCATGTAGGCGCCGTAGACAGGGTGCGGGTCGTCGCGCTCGACGTCGTGGCGTCGCGGAGCCGGAACATGGTTCGGGCCGTACATGGCATGGTAAGGGGCCGGCACGATGTAGGGCCAATGCGGCTTGATGTAGCTCAGATGCGCGCACCAGGGATCAGTCGCCTGGTCGATGAACCGGACGGCCTCGCGCGTAAGCCAGGGCGTTTCGCTGTCCGGCTCGCGAATGTTCGCAGGCTTGTCCGAATTGGCAAGCATCCAACCGCTGGCGATCTCGTCATCGTCGCTCCCGGCATTGGCAAAGTCAGCCCAGGGATTCGTGCCGGGGTAGCCCTTCGACCTGAGGTATTCGTTGTAGGGAGAGTGCCTTTCGTCATAGTACCCGTCCGGCCCTTCGCCCCAGAGCCCGTCGTCCCTGATCCAGGCATCAAAGCCGCACTCGGCCTGTCGCGCGCCTATGACGCTGTCGGGCGCAAGCCCGAGGCGAGCCATTCCCTCGGCATCCGCCTTCATGTGCGTCTTGCCGATCAGCCAGCAGCTCATGCCGTGGTGCCGGAGGTGGTCCCCAAGCGTCAGTTCGCCGACCCTGATCGGGAACCCGTTCCACTGGGCGCCATGCGACGAGACGTAGCGGCCGGTATAGAAGCTCATCCGGGATGCGCCGCAGACCGGCGACTGGGCATATGCGTTGGTGAACCGCACACCCATCGACGCGACGCGATCGAAGTTCGGCGTGCGCAAGTGCGGGTGCCCGGTGCAACTCAGGTAGTCGAAGCGGAGCTGGTCATGCATGACGAAGAGAATGTTCTTCGCAGTCTTTCCGGTCTTGCTCATTCTGGCTCGAATTCCTCGCTTTCGGCACCGTTGGTCGCATGCGTCCCGTTGCTTCGCAAGCCGCCATTGGCAGGACGCATGCCGGCATTGCGCATGACGTTTCTGCAGTGGACCGCTATGCCCTTCCTGCCTGTTTCATTGCCCTGGAAGTCCGCTATTGTCGCGAAACGGTGATTGTCCTTCGGCTCCATCAACTTCTAACAGTAGAACGCAAATGCGCCGGATTGTCGTGACGGCAGGTGCTTCAGGAATCGGGCGGGCGATCGCCGAGCGGTTCCTTGCCGATGGCGACAAGGTTGCCGTCTGCGACGTCGACGAGCGCGCGGTCGCCGAGTTCGCGTCGGCATGGCCGGAGGCAACGGCCGCAGTTGCGGACGTCACGTCGGAGACCGAAATGGCAGCGTTCCTGGGCGCCGTCGAGGCAGGCTGGGGCGGGGCCGACGTGGTCTGCGCCAATGCCGGCACGGGCGGGCCGGCTGGCCGGATAGAGGACCTGGATTACGGTGAATGGCAGCGCTGCGTGGCAACGAACTTGCATGGGAGCTTCCTGACATGCCGCTGGGCTGCGCGCGTGATGCGTGCCGAAAGGGCCGGCTTGATTGTCCTGACCTCCTCGACGGCCGGAATTGCAGGCTATCCGCTCAGGAGCCCCTACGCCGCCGCCAAATGGGCGCTTGTGGGCCTGACGAAGACCCTGGCGATGGAACTCGGGCCGACGGGCGTTCGCGTCAATGCCGTTTGTCCCGGTGCGGTCGAAGGGCCGCGCATGGACAGGGTGGTGGCAATGGAAGCCACTGCGCGGGGTGTCGACGAAGCCGAGGTGCGGCGAAATCATGCGGCAGGCGTGTCGATGAGGACCTGGGTCACGGCCGCGGATGTCGCGGGCACGGTTCATTTCCTGGCTTCGGACGCGGCGTCGAGAATTTCCGGCCAGATTCTTGCCGTGGATGGGCATACCGAGACGCTCGCGCCGTGAGCGATGTCTGGAAGGACTACCGTTGCCGATTCTTCCAGTCGGGATGAATCCAGGGATCAAGGTTGCTGGGCGCCAGAGGGGGGCGGCCGAGAATCGCGTCGGAGATCTTCTCGCCCACCATGATTGACGGCGCATTCAGGTTGCCGTTGGTGATCCTCGGAAAGACGGAGCTGTCCGCGAGTCGGAGCCCTTCGACACCGATCACGCGCGCTTCCGCGTCCACGACAGCCATCGGGTCGTCGCGCCGCCCCATGCGCGCCGTGCCGCAGGGATGGTAGGCGCTCTCGACATGGTCCCGGATCACGGCATCCAGCTCGTCGTCGGTCCGGGCTTCCGGTCCGGGTAGCAACTCCCGACCATAATATGGCGCGAATGCCGGCTGGGCGAAGATTTCACGTGTCAGCCGGATGGCGGTTCGGAAGTCGCGCCAGTCACTCTCGTGGCTCATGTAGTTGAACCTGATTCGCGGCGGATCCTTCGGATCATCAGAGCGGAGCAGCACTTCGCCGCGGGAAAGGCTCCTCATCGGGCCGACATGGGCCTGAAAGCCATGCGTCCTCGCCGCCATCCGCCCGTCATACCCGATTGCGATCGGCAGGAAATGGAACTGGAGGTCGGGATATTCGACTCCTGCCGCAGAACGGATGAAGCCCGTGCTCTCGAACTGGTTCGAGGCGCCGGGGCCGCTGCGGGCGAGAATCCAGCGCAAGGCCACATAGGCCTTGCCAGGGAGGTTCCAGTACCTGTAGAGGCTCACCGGCTGCGACGTGGCCACCTGCACATAAAGCTCGAGATGATCCTGAAGGTTCTTTCCGACGCCTCCCCGATCGGCGACGATCTCGACCCCATGCTCGGCCAGATGTGCTGCAGGGCCTATTCCCGAGAGCATGAGCAGCTTCGGGGAATTCAGGGACGACGCCGACAGGATGACTTCGGAACGGGCGTGAATCACCTCGACGCGCCCGGCGCGCTCGATCTCGACTCCGGTTGCCCGGGTTCCCTCAAAGGTGACTCGGTTCGCATGGGCACGGACCAGCCTGCAGTTTCCCGTCCGAAGCGCCGGTCTCAGATAGGCCTTGGCCGCCGACCATCGCGCTCCTTTCCAGACGGTCATCTCGAAGGCGCCGAATCCTTCCTGCTGGTGGCCGTTGAAGTCCAGGGTCACGGGGTAGCCCGCTTGCCGCCCGGCTTCGACGAAGGCACGTGTCAGTGGATTGCGCCGTTGTCCGCGCGTGACGTGCAGCGGCCCTCCCCGACCGCGCCATGAGGCGGAGCCGCCATGTCCGCCATCGTTCCAGTCCTCCATTCGCTGGAAGTAAGGCAGTACATCCGCGTAGCTCCAGGCGTCCGCTCCCTGGTCACGCCAATGGTCGAAGTCACGTGCATGGCCGCGCACGTAAACCATGCCGTTGATGGAGCTCGATCCGCCAATCACCTTGCCGCGGGGAGTTGCAATTCGCCGACCGCCAAGGTGCGGTTCGGGGTCGCTCGCCAATCCCCAATCGTATCGGCGCATTCTCATTGGGTAGCTGAGTGCGCCCGGCATGTTGATGAGCGGTCCGCGATCGCTGCCGCCGTATTCCACGACGACGACCCTGCGACCGGCTTCGGCGAGTCGGTACGCCATTGCACAGCCGGAACTGCCCGCGCCAACGATTACGTAGTCGGCTTCGATAGCCATCGCGTCATCGCCCTCGCGGACTCCGCCAAGTGCGAGGCCGCTGCCGCCGGGTCCCCGACGTGCGTGCCGTCAGGAAACGAAAATGCATTGCGTTTGGCCATGTCGGTCATCCGCGCCTCCGCTGCGAGACTTGCAGAAGAAATGCCGCACAAACTCATGGCCCGGCTTGCCGCCCTTTGCAAGGACGGAGCCCGACGGGCACTGACAAAAAAAAGGGACCGATCAGGAATCGGTCCCTTCGGGATTTCGCGCTTTCCCGACTGGTGTGCGCCAGAGGCCGGAATCGGCTTATCTGCGTCCAAAGCAGATCGAGTCGATGTCTCCACGGGAAATGCCGATGTCATCCAGTTCGTGGGTGCTCAGCCTGGACAGGACGGCGCGGGTGCGGCGTGCCCTGTTCCAGTGAATGACGCCCGAGACAAGCCCGGACAAGGTCAATGGTGTGCCGCTGACGTTGGCGGCGTTGCTGCGATTCATGGTGATGGCCATGGCCGTTCTCCTCTTGCTGGCGTTGCGTTTCGAGTCGCAGTTAGAAGCGCGGCATCAATTGGACAAGGCTCAAAATCCGCATGTCCCGTATGCGGGAATTGCATATCTCCAGAACTCCCGTAACCTGCCAGTATGATTGAAAAAAAGCGACATGCCTGATGTCGCTTTCGGATCCGGGCGGACGCGTTTCGAAGGCGGGGCGTGGGCGCAGGCGAATGGAGGCCCACAGGCTCTCCTGCCAAATTTCTTGGCAGATATTCACGTTTTGTGCTAGTTTCGGAACGAGGGCAGCAGAGCAGGTCAGGAGAATGCGTGTAATGGGACTGGATCCGGGGCTTCGCGCCCTTGGATGGGGAGTCATCGAGACTTCCGGGTCGCGCCTGTCTCACGTGGCGAACGGCATCTGCCGGACGGGGACGGGGCCGCTCGGGCCTCGGCTTGTGTCATTGTTCGAGCAGCTTACCGAAGTCTGGGAGAGACACTTGCCGGACGAGGCGGCGGTGGAGCACACTTTCGTCAACAAGGATGGCGCGTCCACCCTCAAGCTGGGACAGGCACGGGGCATCGCGATGCTGGTTCCGGCACGGGCGGGCGCCGAGGTTGGGGAATATGCCCCCAATGCCGTGAAAAAGGCGGTCGTCGGTGTCGGGCACGCTGACAAGCGACAGATCGAGCACATGGTGCGGCTGCAGCTCCCCGGAGCGCAAATATCCGGCCAGGACGCCGCGGATGCGCTCGCCGTCGCGATTTGCCATGCGCACATGTCCCAGAGCCGCGCCTTGGTGGTGGCATGATCGGGCGCCTGTCCGGCAGGATTGGCTATCGCGCCAGCGATCACGTGCTTCTGGACGTTGGTGGCGTCGGATATGTCGTGTTCGTGAGCGAGCGGACGTTGGCCGCGTTGCCAGGGACCGGAGAGGCGGCGCTGCTCTATACGGATCTTCTCGTGCGCGAGGATCTCCTGCAGCTCTTCGGGTTCATGACGCCTGTGGAGCGTGAGTGGCACAGGCTCCTGATGGGTGTTCAGGGAATCGGAGCGCGGGCCTCCATGGCGATTCTCGGGACATTGGGGCCTGACGCCGTGGCACGTGCGATCGCCCTCGGTGACTGGGCGTCGATAAGGGCGGCGCCGGGCGTGGGTCCCAAGATCGCGCAGAGGGTCGTGAACGAGCTCAAGGGCAAGGTGCCCGACATGATGGTGATGCAGGGAGGCGCACACCTCGGATCTGACACCGGTTCGGATGTCGAAGTCGGGCCGGTTCCGGAACCGGTTCCCGGAGCGGCCTGGCAGGCAGAAGCGCTTTCTGCACTTCAGAATCTCGGCTACGCTCCCGGAGAGGCGTCAACGGCAGTGGCCGAGGCGGCTGGAATGACCGAGGATGCGGACACCGCAACGCTGATCCGCGAGGCATTGAAGAGATTGGCCCCGAAAGCATGAATCCCTCAATGGATAGCGCGTTCCAGCGCCAATGCCTTCTTGGCGGTTGGCGGGAGGGCTGGCGGTGAGCGAGCCGGATCCGACCCTTCGCCCGGAAGCCAGGCCCGAGGATGCGGACCGCGCGCTTCGGCCCAGAATGCTCGACGACTTCATCGGGCAAGCCGAAGCGAGGGCGAACCTGCGCGTGTTCATCGAGAGCGCAAAGCAGCGCGGCGACGCGATGGACCATGCCCTGTTTCACGGGCCGCCGGGGCTGGGGAAGACGACTCTTGCCCGGATCATGGCGCGTGAGCTCGGCGTCAGTTTCCGCATGACTTCCGGACCCGTCCTGGCAAAGGCCGGAGATCTTGCAGCGATCCTGACGAACCTTGATGCCCGCGATGTCCTCTTCATCGACGAGATTCACCGGTTGCATCCGGCAGTGGAAGAAGTGCTCTACCCCGCGATGGAAGACTTCGAGCTTGATCTCGTGATCGGGGAGGGACCGGCCGCAAGGACAGTTCGAATCGAGTTGCAGCCCTTCACGCTCGTGGGTGCCACGACTCGCTTGGGGTTGCTGACGACCCCCCTGCGCGACCGGTTCGGGATTCCGATCCGGCTGCAGTTCTATTCGGACGACGAGCTCCACGAGATTGTTTCGCGCGGCGCTCGTCTCATGGGGGTCGAGACCGGTGAAGGCGGTGCCCGCGAGATCGCGCGCCGCGCCCGTGGCACGCCGAGAATTGCAGGCCGGCTGCTGCGGCGGGTCGTGGACTTCGCCATTGTCGAATCGGACGGCCGGCTGACGCGCGAACTGGCTGACGGGGCGTTGACCAGGCTTGGCGTTGACGGCCGAGGACTTGACGGCGCGGACAGGAAATATCTCTCCTTGATCGCGGAAAGCTACCAGGGCGGACCTGTCGGTGCGGACACGATCTCGGCGGCGATGTCGGAAAGCAGGGATGCGATCGATGAGGTCATCGAGCCGTACCTGCTTCAGCAGGGCCTGATTCAGAGAACGCCGCGAGGGCGGATGCTGACCGCCAACGCCTGGAGGCACCTGGGACTCTCTCCCCCCGACTTGTCCAGACAGGGCGTGCTGCTGTGAGGCCCGCACGCCATACGTGGCGCTTCCGGAAGCGAAGATTGGGCCTTGGCTTCCTGCGCGCGACCCGAGATCACGACGGCATTGCTGCACAGTCACGCCGGGATTCCCGTCCTTGCATCGTCAGTGCTGGGAGAGGCCACGCGGAGCAGCAGGACATCACCTTGACGACCTCGCCGCCTGCGTCGAATTCAGTGTGCTCTGCTGTCCGCCACGCCCGTGCATTGTGGCAATGGAAGGCAGGTTCATGAGCGCCCTGCAGCGCTTCGCGAACGGTGCATCGCAGGGCTGGGTTCTTCTTCAAGCTAGTCTGAACATAGCTCCTTGGCGTCGCACGATCACGGGTCCTGCCGTCGGACCCTGGGAAGCGCTCCAAGACCGCGGAGAGCGGCAGTGCGCCTTGGTTCAAGGGTTGAGACTTCGCATGCGACGTATCATCCCGAGATGCATGCGGTCATCTGTCAGCGCCGGGTCGTGCAGCCGGACGACAGGGGCTGCGACGGTTTCGCGACGGTCCGGCGTGCCGGTCAAGAGGGCGTTCGCGCCCACCAAGTGAAACGGTGACCCAACGGTTTGGCGTCCTGCGCCGGGCTCGTGTCGCGTGGCGAGACGTTGCCCTCTTCGATCCCTGATGCGGCGAGGAGGCGGCCGAACGACGGAGTCTGGCCGAGGCGGTTCCGTTTGTCGACGCCGACAAGGGCTGCCGGCGGCTGCCCGCTGCGTGTGATGGCTGCGGTGTCGCCTTTCGCGGCCCCTTCCAACAGGCCGGAGAACGTGGCCTTGCCCTCGCGCAACCGTATCGTTCGCATGACTCCCTGGTGCATCAATTCGGTCACGATGGCTTGGCGTGCCGGGTTGGACCATCGCCGCGGCGTCGCCGGTGAATCCTGGGCGGAGTGGTTCCGTTCAGTCTTGGGTCGCGAAAGCGCTTCGGCCTCCAGTCGCCTGTGACGAGGCATTCCTGCCACCTCCCGCGAAACCGGTCCCATCGGGCGGTCCGTGCGTGAATCCATGTCAACTGCGTACGGATCAGCGACGATTGCCAAGGGCCGGCTTTCCGGATTGCCTTTTGGCCGGTCGATCTTTCTGCTCCGAGGAACCCTGTGGCCTTGGTGCCGGACATTCAGTTGTCCACCGGCTCCTGCGCGTGGAGACCGTACCGGAAAGAACCGGAGACGTGGGCGGGACATGAACGGAGGGCGATCAGATTCGTCAGGGAGGACTTCGGGTTGACCTGTTCAACGCGGCAGATGACAATGCCTTGAAGGGCAATTCGGCATTCTCCGGCCGCGGTCGTGCCGCATGCAATTCCCTTGTTCCAGGAGGCGCACATGAGAATTGCCCTTTGGGCCACGGGATCGTTGACCGTCGTCCTGATCGCCTTCTTGGCATTCGTGTTCACGCAACCCCGGCTGGCGACAGGCATCGCCTTCGGCGTGAACACCGCCCCGATCGAGGCACGGCTTCGCGACGATTTCCCGCCCCGGACAACCGACGCCAGGACGGAAGCGATCGCCGCGGCGGCCAGCACGTTCCTTGAAGCGCTGGATGCCGGGCAGCGCGGCAAGGTGACTTATTCCTTCAGCGACAACGCGCAGCGCTCCAACTGGTCCAATTTTCCCGAAGGCATGATCCCGCGCGGCGGTCTCAAGCTGGGCGAGCTCAGCGCAGGGCAGCAGGCCTTGCTGGATGCGCTGCTGGCCGAGATCATGAGCCCGTCCGGTATCCAGAACCTCGAATGGCAGCTGGCCGCGGAGCGGACCTTTCCGGCGGACCACTGGTTCAACAAGTACGGCGTCGATCATTTCTACGTCGCCATCCTGGGAGAGCCTTCTCCGACCAGGCCCTGGATGGTCCAGTTCGGCGGTCACCACCTTGCCATCAACGTGACGGTCTACGGGGCTGGCGTGACATTCTCGCCAATGCTGACAGGGGGGCAGCCGCTCCACGTCGACCACGAAGGCAGGCGGACGTTCATCGTGGAGGATGAAGTCAACGCCGCGCAAGCCTTGCTTGCGAGCCTGGACAAAGACCAAAGCATCCATGTTTCGAGTCAAGCTCGGATTCGGCCTTTTTCGGCGGCTT
>VYCX01000315.1 GCA_009843725.1 Boseongicola sp. SB0675_bin_26 | reverse complement strand
CGAAAGCCCGCATCGAGAAAAGGCTGACGGTGCAGACCGTGGCCAGGATCTGGAATGCCCCACCCAGAATCGCATAGATCAGGAACGTGGGCGTGAACTCAGGAAAATCGGCTCCGGTTGCACGGCCATACGCGAATGCCAGCACAACTGCGAGGGGCCATGACCAGAGAAACCTCGCCCATGTCGCCGCTGCGGGGCTGAGCGCCGCGCTGACAAGGACCTTCTGGACAGCAAAGCGCATTGTCTGTGCCGCCGCCGCGAGCACCGAAAAGAGAACCCAAGGCTCCATGCTCCTGCGCTCTGCCCGTCATGGCGCCGAATGGCAAGGCCGTGCATCCGCCCGTCGAATCCGCGTCTTCGTACGAGCGCCTTCACTGCAGGGGCTGGGCCACCGGATCCTTGCGGGCGAGGAAGCAGCGGCGGAAGATTCCTCCGCGGGAGCGGAGCAGGTGTCCGTCATTCTCGGCCAGGAACCGCTCCTACATGGCGGCGATGTCGGCGCGCACGTTCAATCCGGACATGAAGGAGATTTGCGGACGGTTCATGGAGAGGTGGAAGTGCCACAAGGTCGCCATGACCGCAGTCATGCGGAAACCGGTCGTCACGGCCAACGCCCTGCTGCGCGACCGTCGCATGTGGGAGGACCGGGCGGCGGACCCCGCCTGACGCCCGCACGGGTCGCGTCTCGCGGCGATCCACCACGTCCAAAACGAATCAGGGAAGTCGGTCGCGCCCTTGCGACCGGATGGCTTCGGCATGCCTGGACGACGTCAGAATGTGGACAGAACTGTGGAAGTCCTGAATCCGGAGTCTCACGAAACGCGCAAAAAGACTGAATCTGGGCTTGACTCGGGACATGGATGCTTCGGGCAGCCGCAGTCATGGGTCGCCGCACACGCCGCTCTTCTCGACCTCGTCCCAGCTTGCCGCCCTTCCGGCATACTCCTCCCGCCAGAAGTCCCCGCCCTCGACCGCATCCCCGAAACTTTGTGTCCTGAACCAGTATGCAAGCTCGCTGCAGAGCTCCCTGCGAATGTCCGCGTCAACGGCGGCGCACGTTTCCGGGCCGGTCTCGAGAAGGGCAAGAATGCCCCCGACGTCAAGCCAGCCTTCCGCCGGTTTCAGCACGCGCTCAACGCCCTTCGCCTGCCCCGGGCGCCCGTTCCCGCACGCTATTTTCACGCGCCGCCGCTCCAGCTCCTCCCGGCAGGCGCGGCCGGGCGCGCTCCATCCCGTGAACGGCCCGCGCCCGTCCGTCCAGACGCATCTTGCGTGTCCGGCCTCCTGGCGGATCCGCACACGCCCTTGCGGCCTCTCCCAAGTCGATCCCGTGAGGTCGGCAAGCTCCAGCTTCACCCCTTGCATGTCCGTGCCGTGGAACCTCGCCTCCCGGAACGACGTGGCCTCCACCGTTGCGCCGTCCAGGCGCGCGTCTTCGAAGCCCGCCCGGTTGGCGTTCGATCCGAGAATGCTCGCATCTGCCAGGTCGGCGTCGTGCAACTCCGCGTCGCGAAGGTCCGTCGCCCGGAACGTGGCTCCGGACAGGCCGGTCCCGTGCAGGCTCGCCTCCCGAAGGTCCGCTCCGGCGAAGGCCGCATGGGCCGCGTCCGCCCCGTCCAGGCGCGCCCGACGGAACGACGCCCCCTCGAAGCCGCCGTGTTCCAGCCGCGCGCCCGTCAGGTCGGCAAGGCGGAACTCCGCGTCCTGCGCCTTCGCCCGCTCCAGGTCCGCGCCGCCCAGCCGCGATCCCGCAAAACGCGCGCACCGCAGGTCGCTGCCCCTGAAGCTTGCCCGCCGGAACTCGCTCCCGTCGAACCGTGCATACCTGAACGATCGCCCGTCCAGGTCGAGCCTGTCGACGAACCGCCATGCCAAGTCCGGATCCTCGCCCCTCTCCAGGTACGCCGCCACGATCGCGCCGTCCGGCCTGCCCGCCGCGACCGTCATGTCCTCGACATGCAGGTAACGCTTCATGAACGACGGCCAGCCGTGGATCGTGCGCGAACACCCGTCTCCCACCCACCAGTCACCGAACGCCACTGCCCAAGCCAAGCCCATCGTCTCAGGAAACGGCCTGTACCCTTCAAGCCGGCTGCCGGGCACGACCGCCAGCGTCCAGACGAACACCGTGCACGACACGAGGGACAGGAACGCAATCAGGAATTTGATCCCGTATGCAACCCGCTGCTGCCGCCTGCCGTTCAGGACCATGTCGACGGACCGCCTCACCAGGCCCAGCCGAACGGCGAACGCGACCTGGATCACGAGGTCCGCCGTCACGCACGCCTGCTGGAAAAGCGTCAGCCCCTCGGACTGGTAGGGAACGAACCGCACCTGGATCGCGATCAGCAGGGCCAGGGGAATCAGGAACCCCGGCACCAGGACGAGGAAGACCATGAAGAGGTGCCTGCCCTCCTCGCCCTGCCTCCTCATCCATTCCCGGAGACTCTCCCGCCATCCCGATGGCCGCGGGCGCACCCCGGCGGCGGCGCCCGGATCACGGTCCCGCGCGTCCGGTTCCCGGCCCGTCCCGTAGAAGAGGAGCTGCAGGAAATCGAACGGAAACAGGAGGGCGGCCTGCCTTGCCCGCTCGTCCGGATCCTCCTCCGCCTCGAGGCGCGCCCGATGGAGGCGCGACACGTGATGCAGGCGGTCCAGCCGGACCAGCAGGTTCAGGTGCAGCAGCACGAACAGGACGGGTCCCAGCCCGAACATCAGCTCGACCGGAACCGTCACCTCCATGAGCGGCGCGGCGACATCCTCCCCCGTGAGCAGCGCCATGTCGTCTGTTCCATACAGCAGGATCAGCAGGTACAGGCCGACGGCCAGGAGAAGCCACAGGTTGCCACGCGCCACGCGCGCCGTCTCGTTCACGGAATTGCGCAAGTCGGCAAGTTTCGTCATGTCAGTGCTCCTTGATGGCGCCCGATTGTCGTGTCTCGTGATCCGGCGAAGGGCTTTCGGTAGTGTCCAGGCTCCAGTGCATTCTTCGTGACCGTCACGCCATGCCTACGTCACGCGTCACCGTAGTCGTCGACCTGCCTGAGAACCGTCCAGGCGAGGATGCCGTCCCCTGCCTCCATCGCTCACGGCTTCCCTGCTTGTCGGAGTACCGCCATCCGCGACTGCCTTCCGCGTCCGGCAAGCAGCTGGTCTCTGTCCGGAACCCTGTATTCACCGACGCCAACCGTGCTCACTGCAGTGGATGAACGGGTCGCCGCCCGGCGCAGCAATCCGTCGACCTGATCGGCGGGAACGACAAAGCGCCGTGCACGCAGAGGGCGATGAAGAAAGGGCCGGTCAATGACCGTGTCGCCGATCGGCGCGATACCGAGCGCCGCCTTGACCCGGAGCGCTGCGCGATTGTTCAGCGGCGTGTCGAAGACGATCTCATCCAGCCCAAACCGCAGAAATAACAGCTCCAGGGCCTTTGCGTAGGAGACTGTCCCGATTCCGCATCCCCTGCAACCGGGATCCGTCAGATATGCATGCATTCCCGCCCGACGTGCGGTGCAGTTGAAATCGGTGATCTGGTGAAATCCTACCGTGCGCCCATCGAGGCGGATCGCCACCAGCCTGAGCGGCCGTCCGGACGGATCGGCGTCACGACGATCAAGCGCGGACTCAAGCGCCTCGGCCATCGCGGCAGCCGAGGGTAGGCGCGTCTGGTCGACGCCCATGCGCGAGATGTGCGGCGTCTGCCTGTCGTGCCAGAACGCCACGAAACGCGGGATGTCGTCGCCAACGTAGTCCGCGACCGTGATCCGGTCGAACCTCGCGGCCCGGCCCATGCGTTCGGGTATTGCGTGCGGCGGCAGCAGAAGTCCCAGATCCTCGCGGATCTGCGCGTGAGTCTTTCCGTGCATGGTCTCGATCCGCGCCACGAGCCGATTGCCGGTGTCGTCGGGCTCCATCGCTGCCACGGCCTCGGTCACGCCGTCCAGGCGCAGGAGCGCCCGACGCAATTCCTGCAGGTTGACCCGACGACCGCGAATCTTGACCTGGTCGTCACTGCGGCCACGGAAGTGCAGGCAACCCGACGCATCCATCACGACGCGGTCGCCGGTACGGCAGACTCGCAGGCGGGGATCCCAAGGCGCGGACAGAAAGGCATCCTGCGTGCCACCGCCGAGATAGCCCAGCGCCAGACCGGTCCCGGAACAATGGAGCTCTCCCTCGACGCCGTGCGGCACGAGGGAAAGTGCAGTATCAAGCACATGCAGCCCTGTTCCCGAAACAGCGCGCCCGATCGGCACGGATTCGGCAACCCTGTCTCCGGGTTGCATCCGATGGCAGCTTGTGAAGGTGGTGTTTTCGGTCGGCTCGTAGCCATTGACCACCTCAAGCCCCGGCAGGCATCCATGACCTCCTGCACCCGGTCACCGCGCACCACGCCACCTCCGGTCAGCAGAGTGCGCAACGGCGCGAAGACTCTGGGACGGTGCCGGGCGAAGGTATGGAACAGTCCAGCGGTCAGCCAAAGCGTGGTGACCCGCTTGTCCGCGACAAATCGCTCAAGCCGGCCCGGGTCCAGCGCCGGCCCAGAGAGTATCGCAAGCCGCCCGCCGGTCAGGAGCGCTCCCCAGATTTCAAAGGTCGAAGCGTCGAACTCCAGCGGCGCGGCCTGTCCCATGACCGTCGCGGGACCAGCAATTTTCCAAACTTGCGGAGTAAATCAAGTATCTGGTATGCGAAGCCCATGTTCCAGTTCGGGGCTGGCCGGATTGCCCGCAACGTTTGTCCGGCAAGCGAAACGTCTTCCGCAGTGTTCCCGAACCGATTCCTTGCTGATTCCGGGGTTGAGAACATAAAGGGAACTCTCTATTGTTCCCCTCATGCCTGATGCTGCCCACCTCCTGGTCCGGAAAAGCCATCGGCGCCACGCCGCGTCCGAAGTGACATTCCTTCACGGCCTGTCCCTGAACCGGGGCCGCGTGCACGAGTTCTGCGGGATGGCCAGGCGTCGACTGGCGCTGATGGCTGCAGGCGCGATGCGGGGACAGGTCTTCTGGATCCACCCTGCGTGGATGCCCGTACATCTGAACCCCGACGGAATGCTGCATCTCGCCGACCCCTCGCGATTCATCTTCATCCGGCCGAAGCGGCCCGAGGACCTGCTCTGGACGATGGAGGAGACGCTGCGTGCGGGACTTGTGCCCCTGGTCGTGGCCGACCTGCCGGAGCCGCCCGGCCTCATTCCCGTCAGGCGGTTGCAACTGGCGGCCGAAGCGGGGGCGGCAGAGGGAGCCTGTGTGCCTCTTGGACTGATCCTGACTCCGGGAACCGGGGGTGCGCCCGGCGTCGAAAGCCGGTGGAGCATGGCGCCCGCTCATGGAACGGGAAAGCAGGAAGCCTGGCAGCTTGACCGACTCCGCGCGAGAACGGAGCCGGTGAAGCGCTGGCACCTCAGTGGCGGCAAGACCGGGCCGAGGGTCGACCTGGCCAGGGCCTGAGGCAGATCACTCGGCCGCCTTGTCGTATTCGAGCAGTGCGTTCCAGCCAGCCGTGAACCCGCTCAGCGACATATCAAGGTCAACGGCCCTGTCAGGCGCCGCCGCAGGAACGATTGTCACTGTCGCAACCGCCCCTTGCCGGAACTCGCCGATCTCGTCATCGGTCAGTCCAAGCTGCGAAAAACACCCTATCGTGCGGCAAAAAAGAAACCGATAGATGCGGGCCTCACCGCCATCCACCGCGAGGCGGAGATTTTCCGTGAGCAAGGTCTCGAGCGGCGTCACGATCGTCGCCCACGCCACGACTTGCGGGTCGCCAGAATCGGCAAACATTGTGACTTCCGCCACCGGATTCCCGTCCTGATCGCGCAGGAGCTGGTAAAGTTCGCAGGGATCCGTCCTGTCCGCGACCCTGATGCAGAGAAGCTTCCAGTCACTGAACGTGTCCTTGACATAGACATCGGCCGCGCCCTCCGGCACCCTGAGAGACAAGCCGCCATTCGGGTCGTCCTCCCCGGCCGCCGAGGTCTGGGCGACGGCCGCGAAGGGCAGCGCACAGAAGACCAGCACCAACGCAAGCTTTCTGATCATAAGGTTCCTTCCACGCTCACATGCAGCCGGGTTGCCGCGCGTCAACGCTCTGTAACTGTAGTTGACGTAGAATAACAAGCGACAACATCGTGGATGCAATCGGCGCGGACCTCGCCATTGTGCAGGCGCTGCCCAGGCACGCCAATCCGGCCACCGCCGCGCGACGCGGCGGCCACCCCGACGAGGTCTCCGCCAGGCCGCGCAGTTGGTGCACGTGCCATTCGCCGGGAACGGAAAGGACTGACGGCGGGGCCCCATCAATGAAATGGGGCGGCGAATCCGGCGCGTGCGGCACTTTGTGCGCATCATGCCGGTGTTCATCTCCATTGACACGAATTGGTGGCACGAAACCGTGAAATCTGAGATCGCCGCGGCCTGTTCCAGCGACGAGGCAGTCTTGTCTGCCAGGTGCCGGGAGAGTACAGCGATACCGAACGGCCCCGCCTTGCCGATGGAGACAACCATGACCGAGCGCGGCTTCCGCGTCCGCGGCCTTGGCGAGATCGCCATCCGCTGTGACGATCTCGAGCGAATGACTGCCTTCTACGGCGATGTGCTCGGACTGGAACGGATGGAGGGCAATGCCGCCGAAGGAATCGTCTTCTTTCGCATCGCGGACGGCTTTGGCGGGCACACGCAGGTTCTGGCGCTCTTCGACAAGCAATATGTCTCACGTCCAGGCCTGCACCAGACGGGAATCGAGGCGCCAGCGACGGGCGCCTCCTCTTCCCTCCATCACCTGGCGTTCAGCCTGCCCTATGGGGAACAGGAGGCCGTGATGGGTTGGTACGAAGCACAGGGTCTGCCGTACCGGGTCGAGACCTTCGAATGGGTCGGCTGGCGCGGGGTGTTCACCGAGGACCCCGAAGGCAACACCGTCGAACTCGTCGCCTATGATGGTTCGATCAAGGTCGCATCCGGGCTCGGTTCACGCTGAATCAATATCGAGTCGTGCAAGAGAGAGCCCGGCTTGCGGAAAGAGAAAAGGACCCGCCGGGTCCTTTTCAACTTCCCTCCCTGCCGGACTGACCGGTCTTGATTCCCGGGGACTTATTCACAGATTCGAGGGGCGTCAACCAAGTTTCGTCCGCACTTTCCGCGATCCGGAGAACGCCCGTTTCGCCGGGAAGCAGGTTGCCGAAACGCCCGGACGGGCAGAAGGACGAGACGGCGACAGGTCCTCTGGCGAGCCCCGGCCAAATGTGCGATCACTCCGGAAACATGCATCGGGGAGAGGCATGGCATTCGGCAAGGGACATCATCTCAGCCTGATCGACGGCTCCGCATTCGTCTTCCGTGCATTTCATGCGCTTCCGCCGCTTACGAGAAGGTCCGACGGCCTGCCTGTCGGAGCGGTTTCGGGCTTTGTCAACATGCTCTGGAAGATGATGGAGGATAACAAGGGCCCGGATGCACCGACCCACATGGCCGTCGTCTTCGACAAGGGCTCGCACACGTTCAGGAACGACCTCTACGACTTGTACAAGGCGAACCGGGAGGAAACGCCCGAGGACCTGCGGCCCCAGATCCCGCTGACACGCGATGCCACCCGCGCCTTCAACATCGCCTGCCTCGAAGAAGAGGGCTACGAGGCGGATGACATCATAGCGACGCTTGCTCGCACGGCCCGCGAAGCCGGCGGACGCGTCACGATCGTGTCTTCCGACAAGGATCTCATGCAACTCGTCGGAGATGGCGTGGAAATGCATGACGCCATGAAGAACGTCAGGATCGACGCCGAGGGCGTCGAGGAAAGGTTCGGCGTCGGTCCGGACAAGGTGATCGATGTTCAATCTCTGGCGGGCGACAGCGTCGACAACATTCCCGGCGCACCCGGAATCGGCGTCAAGACAGCCGCGCTCCTGATCAATGAATTCGGCGACCTCGACACCCTTCTCTCAAGGACAGGCGAGATCAAGCAGGAGAAGCGCCGCCAGACACTTGTCGACCACAAGGAACAGATCCTCCTGTCGCGCAGGTTGGTGACGCTCGTCCAGGACATGGACCTGCCCTATTCCCTGGAATCCCTGGAGGTCAGGGAACCCGTGGCCGATGATCTCTTGGCCTTCCTGGCGTCCATGGAGTTCCGAACCATTACCGGACGGGTGGCCAAGGCGTTGGGAAAGGAAGCGCCAACCACGCAGGAAACCGCCACCCCGAAAGAGAAAGGCAAGGCGGCGGACACGCAAGCCTTTGACCATGATGGATATTTTCGGATCGGCGATGCCGTGGCGCTGGATGCCTGGGTCGCCGATGCACGGGCCCTGGGCCATGTCGCAATCGATACCGAGACGACCGGCCTCGACGAGATGCGGGCCGAGCTCGTGGGCATCTCGCTTGCGGTCAGGCCGGGCAAGGCATGCTACATTCCGCTGATCCACAAGGCATCGGCCGGGGAAGATCTCTTTGAAACCGGCGAGCTTGCGGAAGGCCAGATGAAAGCGGAGGAAGCGCTCGCGATCCTGAAGCCGATTCTTGAAGACCCCTCCATTCTCAAGATCGGGCAGAACCTGAAATACGACGCGAAGATCCTCGCGCGCCATGGCGTGCGGATCGCCCCCTTCGACGACACGCTCCTGATGTCCTATGCCATGAACGCCGGCCTTCACAACCATGGCATGGACACGCTCTCCGAGCGTTACCTCGGCCACCGACCGATCGAGATCAAGTCGCTTCTGGGCACCGGCAAGAGCCAGATCACCTTTGACAAGGTCCCGGTCGAGGAGGCGGTCAGGTATGCATCCGAGGACGCCGACATAACGCTTAGGCTCTGGCAGCTGTTCAAGCCCGAACTGCACAGGAAGAGGGTGACGACCGTCTACGAGACGCTGGAGCGCCCGCTGGTCCCGGTCCTGGCCCAAATGGAGATGCGCGGCATCAAGGTGGATGCCGGCACGCTTGCACGGATGTCGAACACCTTCGCGCAGAAAATGGCCGAACTGGAGGACGCAATTCACAAGCTTGCGGGCACGAAGTTCAATGTTGGCAGCCCCAGCCAGGTGGGCGACATCCTCTTTGACCGGATGGGCGTTGCCGGGGGCAAGAAGGGCAAGACCGGAAAGTACGCCACGCCCGCCGACGTGCTTGAAGATCTGGCGACCGAGCACGAACTTCCGGGCCGGGTGCTGGACTGGCGGCAGCTCCAGAAACTGAAGTCGACATATACCGACTCGTTGCAGGATCACGTGAATCCGGACACTGGCCGCGTTCACACGTCCTACTCGATCGCGGGCGCCAATACGGGACGCCTCGCTTCGACCGATCCCAATCTCCAGAACATCCCGGTGCGCACCGAGGAGGGCCGCCGGATCCGTGAAGCGTTCGTGGCCGAGCAGGGACAAAGCCTTGTCAGTCTCGACTACTCGCAGATCGAACTGCGCATCCTGGCCCATGTCGCCGGCATCGAGGCGCTGAAGGAGGCGTTTCGCGACGGACAGGACATCCATGCGGCCACGGCGTCGGAGATGTTCGGAGTGCCTCTTGGCGAGATGACCCCGGATGTGAGGCGGCAGGCCAAGGCGATCAACTTTGGCGTGATCTACGGGATTTCCGGCTTTGGCCTGGCGCGAAATCTCCGCATTCCGCGAACTGAGGCGCAGGGATTCATTGATCGCTACTTCGAGCGCTTTCCCGGAATACGCGACTACATGGACGAAACGGTCGCCTTCGCCAAGAAGCATGAATATGTCGAAACGCTCTTCGGCCGCCGCATCAACACGCCGGAAATCAACAAGCGCGGTCCGCACGCCGGGTTCGCGAGACGCGCTGCCATCAACGCCCCCATCCAGGGCACGGCCGCGGACATCATTCGTCGCGCAATGATCAGAATGCCGGACGCCATCGCCAGGCTTCCCGCCAGGATGCTTCTGCAGGTGCACGACGAGCTCCTGTTCGAGGTCGAAGACTCTGCAGTCGACGACCTGATCGGAATTGCGCGTGGCGTCATGGAAGGCGCTGCCGACCCGGCGGTCCGTCTTGAGGTCCCACTGATCGTTGACGCCGGCCAAGGCAGGAACTGGGCCCAGGCGCACTGAACCGGTCCTGAACGGGCCGCCGCCGGAGCCGATCTGCGGAACGGGCAAGCCTCCTGGACGCGAAGCGCGTTCTCCCGTTCAGCAAAGGCGGACGAGGAACTGATCAGGGCCGACCGGGACTGAGCATGGAGGCAAGAAGGGACATGGCGGAACCGATCAAGGACACGACGGCGATGATTGCCGAGATGCAACCGCTCCTGCATCCGGGCGCATACGTGTTCTGTTCGGGCGTCAGGGACGACCTTGCAGCAGACGTCGCGAAAGTGGCCAAGGGCAGCTTCGTCGAGGACGAGGGATTGTCGTTCATCATCCCGCAGGAGGAAACGGGCCGATTCGGAATCGTCGGCGGAATTCCGATGAGGCAGATCACGCTGATGGTCCTTTCCGCGCTCGACGGGGTCGGCCTTGCGGCCGCAGTCTCGTCCGCCCTCGCCGCACAGGGGATACCGGCGAACGTCGTCGCGGCAACCCGGCACGATCACGTCTTCGTGCCGGCGGACCGGGCGGACGAAGCCTTGGCCATCCTGCTCGCACTGCAGGCGGAAGCGCAGGCCCGACCATGAGCGCGGCAGCCGACAGGCCTCATGTCGAAATACGTTCCATGGAGGAACTCGGGGCGTGGCTGGCAGACAACCACGATTCATCAGGGTCGGTCTGGCTTGTAACCTACAAGAAGGTTCATGACGCCCACATTGCCTGGGGTGACGTGGTCGAGGAACTGATCGCCTGGGGCTGGATAGACAGTGCGGTTCGTTCGGTTGACGAGACACGCTACAAGCACTTGATCTCCCCCCGGAAGGACAGCTCGGCCTGGTCTGCCGCAAGCAAGGGCATCGTCGAACGGCTCCGGACAGAAGGGCGCATGCATCCGTCGGGCGAAGCACGGGTCTCCGTCGCGAAGGAAAACGGCATGTGGACCTTCCTGGATGACGTCGAGCGGCTCGAGGTGCCGGACGACCTGGCCGAGGCGCTTGGCCCGGCGCGCGCGACTTTCGACGACTGGTCCCGATCGATCAAGCGTGCATGGCTCGAAAGGATCAAGTGGGCCAAGACCGACCCGACGCGGGCCAAGCGCATCGCCGAATGCGCCCGGGCCGCACGGGAGAATCTCAAGAACGGAGGGCTTGCCTGAGAGGGCACGCTCGGGACCCTGGCCGGCGGCGCGCTGCGAAACCAGGGTGGAATGCCCGTCAATCGCCGTCTGCCCCTTTCCCCTGCCCTCCCCCTCTTCTATGAGTGCAGCAACCTTGAAGGGTAGGGACATGCAGGAACCCGAGATCACCGAATGTCTGATCACCGCCCACGGGTTCACCCCTGAGGAATACCAGGAAGTTCTCCGCATACTGAACCGGGAGCCGACCTTTACCGAGCTCGGCATATTCTCCGCAATGTGGAACGAGCATTGCTCCTACAAGTCATCGAAGAAATGGCTGAAGACCCTTCCGACGTCGGGACCGCAGGTCATCTGCGGCCCAGGCGAAAACGCCGGCGTCGTCGACATCGGGGACGGCCAGGCAGTGGTCTTCAAGATGGAGAGCCACAACCATCCTTCGTATATCGAGCCCTATCAGGGAGCGGCGACAGGAATGGGAGGCATACTCCGCGACATCTTCACCATGGGCGCAAGGCCGGTTGCCGCGATGAATGCACTCTCATTCGGCGAGCCTGAACATCCGAGGACCAGGCGCCTCGTGTCAGGGGTCGTCGAGGGAATCGGCGGCTACGGCAATGCCTTTGGCGTGCCGACGACGGGCGGCGAGGTGCGGCTTCACAGAAGCTACAACGGAAACTGCCTCGTGAACGCATTTGCCGCAGGCATCGTGGATGCAGACAGGATCTTCTACTCTGCCGCGAGCGGTGTCGGCATGCCGGTCGTCTACCTTGGCGCGAAGACGGGACGCGACGGCGTGGGCGGGGCCACGATGGCCTCGGCGGAGTTCGACGGGAACAGCGAGGACAAGCGGCCTACCGTGCAGGTGGGCGATCCCTTCACCGAAAAGCGCCTGCTCGAGGCCTGTCTCGAATTGATGGCCACCGATGCGGTGATCTCGATCCAGGACATGGGCGCGGCGGGCCTCACCTGCTCCGCCGTGGAAATGGGTGACAAGGGCGGCCTCGGCATCAGGCTCGACCTTGATGCCGTGCCGCAGCGCGAAGAGGCCATGACGGCTTACGAAATGATGCTCAGCGAGAGCCAGGAACGCATGCTGATGGGGCTCAGGCCCGAGTTCGAGACGGAGGCAAAGGCGATCTTCGAAAAGTGGGATCTCGACTTCGCGATCGTGGGCGAGACCATCGAGGAAGACCGTTTTCTCGTCATGCACCAAGGCGAAACCAAGGCGGATCTGCCGCTTTCGAAGCTTTCGTCCAGCGCTCCCGAATACGACCGTCCGTGGGTCGAGACTCCCCCGCCCGCGCCGCTTGCGGACGCACCCGAGATCGACCCGATCGACGGGCTCCGGGCGCTGGTCGGCTCGCCCAACTACGCGCGCAAGCAATGGGTGTGGGAGCAGTATGACAGCCAGGTCACGGCAAACACCGTGCGCACCCCGGGTCGCGGCCCGGGCATCGTCCGGGAGCGGAAGACCGGCAAGATGCTGGCATTCACTTCTGACGTGACGCCCAGATACGTGAAGGCAAATCCGTTCGAGGGCGGAAAGCAGGCCGTGGCGGAGGCCTACAGGAACCTGACCGCCGCCGGAGCCAAGCCACTTGCGGCAACCGACAACCTGAATTTCGGCAACCCGGAAAGGCCGCAGATCATGGGCGAGTTCGTCGGGGCCATCAAGGGGATTGCCGAAGCCTGCACCGTCCTGGACTTGCCGATCGTTTCCGGCAACGTCTCGTTCTACAACGAAACCGACGGGCAGCCGATCCTGCCAACGCCGACCATCGGCGCAGTCGGCTTGATTCGGCCCGGAGACGCCCCCGTCGGGGGCGAGGTCCAGGACGGAGACTGGGCGCTCACGATCGGGGAAACGACCGGATGGCTTGGCCAGTCAGCTCTGCTGGCCGAGGCCTTCGGCCGCGAGGACGGGGAAGCCCCGGCCGTCGATCTCGCCGCCGAGCGCGCCCACGGCGAATTCCTCAGGGAACACGGCGCCCTGGTCCACGCCGCGACCGACCTGTCGGATGGCGGCCTCGCGCTTGCAGCCTTCGAGCTGGCGGAAGCGGCCGGGCTGGGCATCACCCTTGACACGGATGAAGTCGGCGCGCTGTTCGGCGAGGACCAGGCCCGCTACCTGATCGCCTGCGGCTTCGACCAGGCCGAGGCAATCATGGCAGGGGCATCCCGCTCCGGCATCGCCGTACGCCAGGTCGGACGCTTCGGTGGAAGCCAGGTCTCGTTCGGCGGCGCCTCGGCTCCGCTCGCCGAACTCTCCGAACTCTATCGCGGCGCCTTTGCCGACGCGCTTTCGTTGCATGATGGCTAGACACGACCGTCCATCGGGTGTCAGCCGTTCAGGAACTAGGTCATGTCGGACTCCGGAAAGGACATAGGCCTCAACTACAGGATGGCTGCAACGCTTGTTTTGCTTTCCGCCGTGCCTTTGCTGTCACTGAACATGTTCTTGCCGTCACTGGACATTATGGCACGCGATTTCCGGGTTTCCTATGACACCATGGCGTGGGCGATTTCCGGCTATCTGGCATCCACCGCAGTTTTCCAGGTTTGCGCAGGATCATTGGCGGACAGGTTCGGCCGCAGGTCGGTGTTGACATGCGCGTTGTGCATCTTCCTGTCTGCGTCAATTGGCTGCGCCGTATCGGAAACCTATCTTGCCTTCCTGGCTTTCAGAATGCTGCAAGGCTCCGTTGTGTCCGGCATGGTGCTGTCACGGGCGATCGTGAGTGACCTCTTTGACAGAAAAAGGACGGCAGGCATCATTGGCTACATTGCAATGGCAATGAGTGTTGCGCCAATCATCGGGCCTTTCATTGGCGGGTACCTGGGGGAAGTTGCCGGATGGCGGGCAATTTTCTTCATATACTTCTTGCTAGCGCTTTCTCTCCTGGCGCTCGTGCACTTTCACCTTCCGGAAACCGGGGGAGACGTCGAGCATTCGGAAAGTTCCGCTCTGAGCTCCCTGCTGGAGCTCCTCTCAAACCCTCGATTCTTGGGCTACACATCAATTATGGCACTGTCCACTGCAACGTTTTACATCTTCATTGCCGGAATCCCTCTCGTTGCATCAAGGCAGTTCATGATGACCCAGGCGCAAATTGGATTGGGCCTGGGGTCGATAACCGTGGGATTCCTGATCGGAAGCCTCTTGTCGGGCAGGTTGCTTGAATTCTGCAGCTCTCACGCAGTGCTCCTGTCTGGTCGCCTCGCAGCCACCATTGGCCTGAGCGCATGTGCCTGCGCCCTTTGGGCCGGATTGGAAATGCCGATGGTTCTGTTTGGCTGCACGTCGCTTGTCGGATTGGGCAATGGCTTGACCATGCCAAGTGCCAGTGCGTCGGTCATGTTCGTGCGCAAGGATCTGGCGGCCAGCGCGTCCGGCCTTTCGGATGCCGTAATTGTGACGGCCGGGGCAGTCGTCACTGCGCTGACGGGCTATGTCGTGAAGACCTTCCCGGACGCGATGGCCTTGGTGGGCTTGATGCTGCCGGCCGCGACAGTCAGCCTGGCGATATCCGTGTGGATGTCTTTCAACGGTAAGGAGCGCACTGCTGACAATTGATGGAACTCCCGCGAACTCAAGCCCCTGCAAGAATTGGCCGCGCGGCTGCAGGACGTGGGAACACGTCGAGTTCACCGTTAGCCGGACCATTTCTGCCGGGGCCCGGATCTTCGTCATGCCTCTGCCGTCACAGCACATCCGAACGGATGCTTCAGACCGATCGCGTGATCCCGCCGTCCACGCGGATGTTCTGGCCCGTGATGTAGGCTCCGGCCTCCGAGGCGAGGAAGGCCACGACCCCGCCGATCTCCGTGAGCGACTTTCCGTAGCGCCCCATCGGGATCTTCTCCCGAAACTCGTCCTTTTCGGGGAGACTGTCGATGAAGCCCGGCAGGATGTTGTTCATGCGGATGTTCTCCGCCGCATACCTGTCGGCGAAGAGCTTGCAGAACGACGCCAGGCCTGCCCGCATGACACCGCTTGTCGGAAACACCGGGCTCGGCTCGAACGCGGCGAATGTCGAGATGTTGATGATGCTTCCGCCGCCCTGGGCCTGCATGATGGGTGTCACAAGCCGCGTCGGGCGCACGGCGCTCAGGAAGTAGACCTCCATGCCCTCGTGCCAGTCGCCGTCCGTCAGCTCAAGGATGGCCGCACGTGGCCCGTGGCCAGCCGAGTTCACCAGCACGTCGATGCGGCCCCACTCGCTCATGGCGGCATCGACAAGCCGCTGCAGGTCGGCGTCCTCGCGGTTCGAGCCTGTCACGCCGACGCCATCGAGCTCCCTCGCAAGCGCTTCCCCCTTTCCCGATGAGGAGAGAATCCCCACGTTGAAGCCGCTTGCGGCCAAAGCGCGGGCGCTGTCCGCACCCATTCCGCTGCCGCCGGCCGTGATAAGGGCAGTCCTTGTCATCGCATCCTCCCTGTTCAGTCGATTCCATCCTTGACGGCGGCAAGGAGCCCGTCGGCGCCGCGCGCAAGGACCGACGTGTCCGTTCCACAGGCAACAAAGGTGAAGCCCTCGTTCAGGAGTTCCGCGGCAAGCCGCGCATCCAGAACCAGCGTGCCGACGGGCTTGCCGGCCTCTCGCACGGCACCGGCGGCCGCACGGACCAGTTCCCAGACTTCCGGCGCCATCGGCTGCCCCAGCCTGCCGATATCCGCCGCAATGTCGGCGGGGCCGAAGAATATTCCGGAGACACCGTCGATCCGCGCGATTTCGGCGGCCTGTTCCATCGCCGCACGCGTTTCCAGCTGGAGAATTACCGTGGTTTCGGCCTCGACGCGCTGGACATAGTTCGTCACGCGTCCGAACTTCGTTGCGCGGGTCGAACCCGCAACGCCCCGCACGCCACGCGGCGGATAGCGGGTCGCAGCGACTGCCTGGCGCGCCTCGTCAACGGACTGGATCATCGGGAAGAGGAGGCCCGGCGCGCCGATGTCGAGCATCCGCTTCACGGCCACGGGGTCGTTCCATTCCACGCGCACGATCGGCGTCGTTTCGTACGGTGCAAACGCCTGCAACTGGCCGAGAACGCTGAAATAGTCGCCGGGGCTGTGCTCCGTGTCGATCAGCGCCCAGTCATAGCCCGAGGGAGCCACGACCTCGGCGGCCAGATTGCTGCCCAAGGTGATCCAGATGCCGACCTGCTTCTCGCCGGACGCTATCGCGTGCGTGAACCGGTTTCGCTCCAATTCCATTCAGATCACCGCCCTTTCGACAATCGGGACATTCTTCACGATCCGCTCATAGTTGAAGGGCGCCAGGTCCAGCGCCCTGTATTCCCCGTAGGCCAGCCACTCCGCCGTGCCACGCCCCATTGCGGGCGCCTGCTGCAGCCCGTGGCCGGAGAAACCGTTCAGGAAGATGAAGTTGCCGACCTCGGGATGCGGACCCATGATCGCGTTCTGGTCAAACGTGTTGTAGGCGTAGTGACCCGCCCATTCACGCGTGACCCTGATGGTCTCGAAACGTGGAATGCGGGTCGCCAGTGCCGGCCAGACGAAATCCTGCCACAAAGAATGATCCATCGAGAAGTCGTCGCAGTCCACTGCAGGATCATGTTCGGAATGTCCGCCGGCCAGGTACGTGCCGCCGCCGTTTTCGCGCACGTGAACGCCCGACGGGTCGATGGTCAGCGGCAGCTCCTGCTCAAGCGGCCTCTCGGCGGAAAATATCCAGGAGAAGCGCTTTCGCGGCTCGACCGGCAAATCGAGGCAGGCCATGGCCGCCGTCCGCGACGCGCGCGGCCCTGACGCGTTCACGACCTGCCCGCAGGCAACCACCTCGCCCGAATTCAGCGTGACGCTCTCGATGCGTCCACGCGAGCGTGTCATTGCGACCACCTCGTTCTCGACATACTCGACGCCCCGTTCGCGCGCGCTCCGACGAAGCCAGTCAAAAACCGTCCACCCGTCCCAATAGCCCTCGTCGACGGTGTTGATCGATCCCAGCACGATGTCGTCGACATTGTAGAACGGATAGGTCGCCTTGATTTCGCCTGCGGTCATCAGGACAGTCCCGGCGCCCGCCGCACGCTGAACCTCGAGATTTGCCCGAAGAACGTCGGCGAATCCCTCGGTATCGGCGAGATACATGTAGCCGTGGCTGCGCAGCAGGATCTCAGGCACCCGCTCGTCGTCCCCCAGGTAGTCGCGGAAGTTCTTCACGAATTCCGCCGCGAACTGGCTGATCCGAACGTGCAGCTCCTCCGAGAACTGCTGGCGCATGCAGGAGTTGGTGTGGGCGGGCGAGCAGGCTTCGTAGGTCGTGTCGCGCTCGACCACGAGAACGCGGCCGTCAAAGTCCGGGCATTCGGTCAGGAACCATGCGGCAGACGACCCCATCATCGCCCCGCCGACGATCACGACGTCATAGGTCGAATGCGTCGGCGCCTCTGCGATCGCGGCCATTCAGAAGGCCTCCCCTTTGCGTGCGGCCTCTTCGACCGCCCCAATGTCCGCAGCCGAAAGGCCGTAGTCACGTGCTGCGGTCTCGGCGGAAATGTAGCCGCGCGCAAGGTCGCGCTTCACGAGCGCCGGGTCCCTGTCCGCCGGCTCGCCGTATCCGCCGCCTCCCGGAAACGCCAGCATCACCTTGCGGCCATTCGGAACGAACTGCTTTCCCTTGCCGCGCATTGGGGTGCCATCGTCGCGGGCAATCGTCGTCGGTGCACCGGACCGGCCTCCTTCGCGGCCGCGCGCCGGATGATGGATCCGGTCGAACATGGCCTGAAAGTCGAATTCGTGGCCCTCTGTCGCGCCGATTTCCATGTGCTGGCCAAGGCCGCCCCGCTGTCGGCCGGCCCCGCCGGAATCGGGGCGAAGCTCTTTCCGCCAAATGATCACGGGACCGGTGTGCTCGGTTGCCTCGACGGGCATGGTCATGACGCCGGACGGAAAGGCGGTGGCATTCAGCCCGTCATGTTCGGGGCGTGCTCCTGAACCGCCGGAGTTGAACGTAAGCACTTCCGCGCGCCGGGCGGCGCCCGAGGCCGGTGCGTCCGCGCTTGGCCGCAGCGAAAGCTGGAAATTGCAAAGGCAGCCAGCCCCTTCGGCGGGAACCACGCCGGGCAGGATCCTGTCCAGGGCACCATAGACGGCGTCCGGCACGAAATGCCCGATGATGTGCCGCAGCGCGACGGGGGCCGGATGCACGGCGTTCACGATCGTGCCTTCCGGAGCCACGACCTCGAATGGCTCAAGCGATGCGTGGTTGTTCGGGATTTCCGGTGCAATGGCGCATTTCAGGGCATAGCAGGCATACGCCTTTGCATAGACGAACGGGCAGTTGATGCCCCTTTTGTCGATGCCGCTCGTGCCCTTGAAATCGACCAGGATCCGGTCGCTCTTGACTGAAAGCCTGACCGCGAGGGTGATCGGGGTGTCGAAGCCGTCCACCGTCATCGAGCCGCTGGCCTCCTTTCGGGGCAGAGCGGCAATCCTTTCGACGGTCGCGCGGCGCGAGTTCTCGAGAATGAAGCCGGCGATGCCTTCCAGGCTCTCGAGCCGGAACTCGTCCATCATGTCCGAGAGGCGACGATGCCCGATCTCGTTGCAGGTGGCGAGCGCATACATGTCCCCGATCAGCTGATCCGGCTCACGCACGTTTCCTCGCACGATGCGCAGGAGAGTCTCGTCCACCTTGCCGCGTTCCGCGAACTTCATGATCGGAATGTACAGGCCTTCCTCGTAGACGCTGTGGGCATCGGCGCCGAAGCCCCGCCCTCCGATGTCGACGATATGGGCCGTGCAGGCGAGGAAGCCCACGAGCACATGGTCGTGAAAGGACGGTGTCACCATCGTGATGTCGTGCAGGTGCCCGGTTCCCTCCCAAGGATCGTTGGTGATGTAGATGTCGCCCTCGAAAATGTCCTGCCGTCCGATCCTGCGAATGAAATGCGCCACCGCATCCGCCATCGCGTTCACATGGCCGGGCGTCCCGGTCACGGCCTGGGCCAGCATCCGGCCCTGCGCGTCGTAAACGCCCGCCGACAGATCGCCTGCCTCGCGGACACTTGTGGAAAAGGCCGTGCGCACCAGGGCCTGCGCCTGTTCCTCGACAACGGAAATCAGGCGGTTCCACATCACCTGGAAGGACACGTTCGAGGGTTCCATGAACCTACCCTTTGGGAATTATATACGATAGTGCCATCAGGCCGCCCTCGCACTGATTTCACGGGT
>VYCX01000218.1 GCA_009843725.1 Boseongicola sp. SB0675_bin_26 | reverse complement strand
CCGACCGTCGCCCAGGTGTCCACCATCGTGCCTTCGTCAACATAGGCGCCGAGATTGACGAAGGACGGCATCAGAACGACGCCCGGCGCGATGTAGGCGGACCTGCGCACGACGCAATTGGGCACGGCACGAAAGCCGGCCGCCCTCCACCTGTCGTCGTTCCAGCCTTTCCACTTGCTGTCGACCTTGTCCCACCAGGCGGCGCCTTGCGGGCTGCCTTCCTGCAGTTCCATGTCCTTGAGGCGGAAGCCAAGGAGCACGGCCTTCTTGGCCCACTGGTTGACGTGCCAGGTGCCATCGTCCCGGCGTTCGGCGACGCGAAGCCTGCCTGCATCCAGCGCGTTCAGCGTGTCCTCGATCGCGTCACGGGCTTCGCCGGTCGTCGAGGGCGCTATCTCGTCGCGAACGTTCCAGGCAGCTTCGATCGCGGCTTCGAGCTGGGCGTTGGACATCTGAATACCTCGCATGGCTGATGTCGGCGACATAGCTTCTGGCCAGGAAGAGGGCAACGACACTTTCTTCACCTGTCGTCCGGCAGTTTCGACGAAATGCGCACGCCGCCGATGCCGGCCAGGTTCGGTCCGCCGAACAGGCGCATGTGCTCGACCTTGGGGCAACGATCCTGCACCACGATCAGCCCGCGCGCCCGCGCCTTTTCCGCCGCAGCTTCGTGGCGCACGCCGTATTGCATCCAGACGCACTTGAGGCCGGGCATCAGGTGAGCAAGCGCCTCGTCCACAATGCCTGGCACGGCGTCGGAGCTTCGGAAGACATCAAGCATGTCAATCCCGGCATTCGGGGGAATGTCGCGAATGCCCGCCAATACCGGCTCGCCGAGCAGGGTCTCGCCAGCCCGGTTCGGATTGATCGGGATCACCCGCCGTCCCCGCCCGCTGAAATACGTTGCAACGAACAGGGATGGGCTGACGGGATTCGTGGAAGCGCCGACCATGGCAATGGTGGCCGTCTCCTCGAGAACCTGGCGAAGCGTCGAGTCCTTGGGGTTGCAAATCACTGTCCGTCATCCTCTCGGTGGCGTGCCAAGTCCCGCGACGGGACGCACGACCCCGGTGGCAAGCCCATCCCAGTTGCGAATGTCACGGTTGAGAACGGGGTGGCTCTCGGCGATTGCGCCGAGCCGTGCAAGCAGGGCCGCCATTGCAACTTCGGATGCACGGGTGGCGCCATCGGCGATCTTGAGGGCGATTCCGAGTTTCCGTTCCGGAAGAATCGCGACATAGACACCCTCTGCGCCCGTCTTGACGGCCAACGGTTCCCTTGCCGAATCCATCAGCGCCGCGCAGGCACGGCCTTGTCCCGATACCAGGTCCGGATGCGCGATCATGGCATCGACAAGCCTGCTCATCGCGACGTCACGGACGCCGCCGCTCCCTCCTGCGGAGGCGAATCTCGCCATGGCGCGCGCAAGGCCCGCAAGGCTGACCGCGAAGTTCGGGGCCGAGCAGCCGTCGATTCCGAGGCCCGGGCTTTCCTCGTCGCAGGTCTCCTCGATCGCCTGACGCACGGCACGCTGCACGGGATGCTCCTGATCGACATAGTCGGGTCCTGCACCAAGGTGCTTCGCAAGCGTAAGGAAGCCGGCATGCTTGCCCGAGCAGTTGTTGTAGACACGGGTCACTTCCCTGCCGGCACGGTCCATCCAGAGGCGATGTTCGGGGTCTCGTGACGGCTGCGGTCCGCACAGCAGCGCGCTGTCGTCAAGGCCAAGAGCCGTCAGCCACCGGTTCACGAGAAGGACGTGGCGCCTCTCTCCGCTGTGCGAGGCGCAGGCAAGCGCAAGCTGCTCGGTGGACAGGCCTGCGCCCGCGCCGCTTTCGAGCAGCGGCAAGGCCTGCAGCATCTTGGCTGACGAGCGGGGGAGAATGACCATGCCCGGATCGCCCCAAGCTTCAACGATCCCTCCGTCGGCGCACGTGATTGCAGCATGGCCCTCGTGCCGGGATTCCACGAAGTCTCCTCGAAGGATCTCGACCATCGGCACTGGTCGGGTCATGTGCTGGCTCCGCTCGGTCGAGGCGAATTTCTACAGGCAGGGGGTTCCATCAAGAGCTTGAGATACGTTATTAGAGACCCGTTGGACAGGGACATCACGCCTGTGACAACGGGCAGGAATCGGACGGACAGATCCGGAGGCAAGGTGGCATAATGACGACAGGACGTATTTTCTTCGCATTGGCGCTGTCCGTCGCTGCGGCATGCCTTGCGGGAAGCGTGAGCGCACAGGACGCGGGCACTCGTGTGGCGGAAGCATCCGACTGGCAGGTCTTCGAGGGGACCGGCCCAAAGGCTTGCTGGGCCGTGACCGCACCGAGAAAGACCGTGAACACACGCAATGGCCGGGAGGTGACGGTCCGCCGGGGCGACATCCTCCTGTTCGTGACGTATCAGCCGGCGCGCGACGTGGCGGGAGAAGTCAGCTTCACCGGCGGATACCCGTTCGCGAAGGGCTCGACCGCGACGCTGGAAATCGACGGCGCGA
>VYCX01000526.1 GCA_009843725.1 Boseongicola sp. SB0675_bin_26 | reverse complement strand
AGTACGGCACCTACCAGCTCTTCACGATCGAGGACCTGACGCTGTTCATCAGCCTTGTCTTCATCGCGCTGGCCTGCATCCTGATGGGCGCCGGAGTGCCGACGACGGCGCTCTACATCATGCTCGTGTCGGTCGCGCAGCCGGCGCTGGCCCAGCTCGGCATCCCGCCAATCGCGAGCCACATGTTCGTCCTCTATTACGGCGTCGTTGCCGAGATCACGCCACCTGTCTGCACCTCGGCCTATGCCGCGGCGGCAATCGCCAACTCCAACCCGTTCCGAACCGGCATATCGGCCTTCACGCTGGGCCTGGGCAAGGTCATCGCCCCCATGGCATTCGTGTATGCGCCCGTGCTTCTGTTCGTGTCGTCGACCGGCTTTGATCTGTTGGAGTTCTCATACACCGCAGCAAGCTGCATCGCCGGCGTCATCGCGCTTTCCTCGGCAGTCGTGGGCTATTGGCTGGTGCCGATGGGCGCAGTGTTCCGGGTCCTGATGGCCCTTGCAGGCTTCGTCTTCATCGCCCCGTCGGTGCAAGCGGATCTTGCGGCGCTGGTCATCGCGGCACCGGCGGTGATCAGCCAGGTGCTCGCACGGTACGCATCGAATGCCGCCGCCTGACACGGACGCCTCGGTTACGATCCTCGGTGCCGGGATCGTCGGGCTGTGCACGGCCCTGTCCCTTCTTGGACGCGGTGTGCCCGTCCGGATCATCGACCGGGGCGAACCCGGGCAGGAAACCTCGATGGGCAATGCGGGCGTCGTGTCGCCCTGGTCGATCGTTCCGCAGTCGCTCCCTGGCATCTGGAGAAAGATTCCAGGCCAGTTGTTCGGCCATGGCCGGCCCCTTTCGATTCACCCGAAGGCTGCGGCGCGCATGATCCCATGGGGGTGGCGCTTCCTGCAGCAAGGACGCGAAGCGCACGTGCGCAGAGTTTCCGAAGCGATGTCTCACATTTGCGGGCCGTCCATTGATCTCTATCAGAGGCACCTCCTGGGAACGGGTCACGAAGGACTGCTCCGCGACAGTTCTTACATACATGCCTTCCGCGACGGCAGCCGGGCCAGCTTGGCCGATCTGGGATACCGCATCCGTTTGGAGAAAGGCGCTGACATCGAACTCGTCGGCCGGGACGGGCTGGCGGAGATCGAGCCGGAGCTCAGCGAGGACTTCGAGGCAGCCGTCGTCATCAGGGGCCAGGCGCGAGTGCGATCGCCAGGAAGGCTCGGACGGGTTCTTGCCGGCAGGGCCCGAAGGCTTGGCGCGAATTTCGTGCAAGCCGACGTGACGGGAATTCAACGCAAGGATGCAGGTTGGGCAGTGCAGTCCGCTGGAGGAACCCTGGAAGCCGATCGCCTGGTCGTTTGCCTTGGCGCCTGGAGCCCTGGGCTTCTGGAATGGACGAATCTGAAAGTTCCGCTCATGGCCGAACGCGGGTATCACGTTGAATTCAGCGAGCCGGGCATCGAGATCAACAACTCGGTCATGGACGTGGACGCAAAGGTGGTGGCCAGCAGCATGGAGGGCGGGGTCCGCATCGCCGGCCAGGCGGAATTTGCACCGATTGACGCACCGCAGGACGGCAGGCGCAAAGCACGGCTGGTGAAGATCGCGAAGGCGGCCTTTCGTGACCTCCGGACAGACCGTCCGAGCTTTTGGATGGGACGACGTCCGTCATTTCCGGACAGTTTGCCAATGCTTGGAGATGTTCCGGGCCATCAGGGTCTGTTCCTGAACTTCGGCCACGCGCATTACGGCTTGATGATGGCGCCCAAGTCGGGCGAGTTGATTGCGCAACTGATCTGCGGCGAACAAGCCGGTGACAAGATCAACGACTTCTCCCCCAGCCGCTTTTGCTAACGGCCACCCAAGTCAGAAGCTGCGGATCCGCCCTTGCCAAGCCGGCCCGGCATGACCGCGGTCTGGCAGGTTCGTCCAGTTCGTCCGACATTCCTTGCGGGCGCGTCGGTGGTTCCTTCCCGGCGACGTTCACGCGTCAACTTCTTGTCCCTCACTGTCCCAAGGGCTAAACCACGGCGCGTCAAGATCGAGGGATGGCCCATGGCCAAGCAGAAAAGGCTCCCGCGGCCCAAGGCCGAACCGCCAAGGGGCTTCCGTGACCATTTCGGCAGCGATGTTGCCGAGCGCAACGCGATGCTCGATGCGGTCGCCGGGGTCTATCATCTCAACGGCTTCGAGGCGCTGGAGTCGCCGGCCGTCGAAACCGTGGAGGCCCTTGGAAGCTTCCTGCCGGACGTGGATCGCCCCAATGACGGGGTGTTTGCCTGGCAGGAGGACGAGAACGGCAAATGGCTGGCGTTGCGATACGACCTGACGGCGCCCCTCGCGCGGGTCTTTGCGCAACACCGGAACGACCTGCCGATGCCGTACCGACGTTTCGCGATAGGACCGGTATGGCGGAACGAAAAGCCGGGCCCCGGGAGATTCCGTCAGTTCTACCAATGCGATGCGGATACGGTCGGGTCGCCCTCGATCGCCGCG
>VYCX01000369.1 GCA_009843725.1 Boseongicola sp. SB0675_bin_26 | reverse complement strand
CTGGAGAAGCAGGTCGAGCGGCCCCTCGAACCCATCCACGTCGACGAACAGCGCATCGGGTTCGACGCGAGCCTCGACCTCGACAAAATCCGCATCACCATCCGGCATTCTCTTTCGCCTCCTGCGTCAGTGCCGCAAACTCGGCTTCAAAGTCGCAAATGTCAACATCTAGTGGGCTCGTTCGTCCAGAAAACGCAATATCTGCCAATCTCCGAGCCGATGACGACATTTCACCCACGGCGGCCGCAATCGCCGACATTTCGGAGAGGTCGCCGCTGCAATGGAGCACCAGGTCGCATCCGGCCTCACGTGCCGAAGCTGCGCGAGATTCGACCTTCCCGGACAAAGCCCCCATCGAGATGTCGTCCGTCAGCAAAAGTCCCGAAAGCCCAAGCTCTTCGCGCAGATACGTCACGCCGGCTTCGGAAAGCGTTACCGGCCTTTCAGGATCGATTTCGGGAAGGACAACGTGAGCCGTCATCGTCATTGGCAGGTCCGCGAGTTTGCGAAACGGCAGGAAGTCGGTCTCCCAAAGTTCGGCAAGCGATGCGTCAATGCAAGGCAGGGCCTCGTGACTGTCGCGTGTCGCGCGTCCATGGCCAGGCGCATGCTTGAGAACAGGCAGGCAGCCCGCATCCGTCAGGCCGGCGGCAAGCGCACGCGCCGTGACCGTCACCACGGGAGGGGACGAGCCGAGGCAACGATTCTTGAGGAAGGGATGGGTTCCGGGCCTGGCAACGTCCGCGCATGGGGCGCAGTTCACGTCTATCCCATGATCGAGAAGCTCGGTGCCAATCAGGAATCCGCGCAGATACATTGCCCTTTCGGCCTTGGGCGACACGCCACCACTGCTGGCAAGCGCATCCACTTGGTCGAGGGGGGGCATCCACTCGCGCCAATGGGGTGCCCGCATCCGCTGAACGCGGCCGCCCTCCTGATCAATCAAAATCGGTGCATGGCGCCCGACGGCCTCGCGAAGCGCCGCCGTTAAGCGGCGAAGCTGGTCTGGCGACCTGCAGTTCCGTTGAAACATGATGAACCCGAAGGGCTCGGCCTCGGAGAAGAACCTGGCCTCCCGGGAACCAAGCTCAGGTCCGGAAGGTGCAAAGATATACGCGCCCCTTGGCACCTACTGCTGCACGACCGGAATGCAGTCCGCACCTTCCGCCTGCAGTACAGAGCAAAAGCGCCGGGCATCGGCCAAATCAACAAAGCCCGTTGCCCGCAAACGGACGAACGTGCGGTCACCTGACACCACTTCCTGTACGACCCGTTGCTTGCCGACCATGTAGTCGCCAAAGCGGGCAACGATCCCGTCCCACTCAGCATGCGCAGCACCCGCATCTCCAAAGGCGCCGAATTGCACGAGTCTCGTGCCCGGCGGGATTGCCGAGAGCTGGACATCACCGGTGCTTGGCACTGCGACAGGTGCGACCGAGGCTTGCAGGCCTTCCGGACGACGCGGAGGCGGTCGAAATGTCACCGGAATCGTCCTGGCGCCGGTCGCGCCTATCGTCGTGGCCGTGGATGCCGCCAAGACATCTGCCAGCGCTTCCCGAACGGCCCGGTCCGTTCCGGAAAGCACCGCATTTTCCTGAACGACAACCACCTGTCCCATACCGAACCTGGGAGCTTCACCTACCGTCACGACCGCCTCTTCAACATCGATCGCGTTGCCGGACCGCGCCGCGCCTGCTCCAGCATCAGCGGCGCCCGGCAGCGCCCCCATTGCAAGATCCTCGTTTTCGTCCAGAGCAACAGGCTCAGAAACCAGAACCACCTTCTTCGCAGGGGCAACATCCGTCCGTTCCTCCGCGATCCGGTTGACCGTCAGGCCCCGATTTTCGCTTGCCAACCCGCCGGGATCTTCGGGCAACACCCGCATCGGGCCCGAAAGCGCCTTTATCACCGGCACGCCTGTCACGTCCCTGACCCATAGCTGCCATGCCCAAGCCGTCAGTCCCGCAATCAGCAGGACCGAAAGGAGCGCCCCGGCCCAATTCATGGCAGCCGCCAAGAACCCGGCCTCGGCAGATTCCTCCTGATCTTCGAAATTGATCGCCGTCATTTCCGTGCCTCAATGCTGCCACCGGTTGTTCCAGCGGTCATCCTGCTCGTCTCGCGCACGGTCCGGGCACTTGTTGAATTCAGCGCATCTCCTCGACCGGCGTCACTCCTAGAATACGCAATCCATTGGAAATTACAATGCCCACAGCGCGGGGAAGCGCGATCTTTCCCGCTGTCGCCTTCGGGTCCCCTTCGTGCAGGAAACGCAGCGCAGGCCTCGAATTGCCAATGTTCCAAAGGGCATGGAATTCGGATGCGAGGTCGTAGAGATAGAAGAAGATCCGGTGCGGCTCGTGGTTTCGTGCCGCAGTCTCGACCAGCCTGGGCCACTCGGCGATCTTGCGTGCCAAGGCAAATTCGGCCTCGTCCTCAAGCATGGCGCCGTCAGACCAGTCGAGATGCATCTCTTCGGCCTTGCGCATCACGGAGCGAACGCGTGCGT
>VYCX01000478.1 GCA_009843725.1 Boseongicola sp. SB0675_bin_26 | reverse complement strand
GGGGGGACGCGGCCCGCGAATCGCTTGGAAGAGCCGGAGACGCGATGGATCTGGCGGAAGAGGATCTCCGGAGCGAGGATATCGCCGGTGCGCTGGAAAACCAGGCTGACGCAATTGAAGCCTTGCGCGAAGGGATGCGCAATCTGGCGGACCAAATGGCGCAGCAGGGGCAGAATCAGGCTGGCCAGCAGGGCGCCGGCAATGGCTGGAACAATGCCGGCGCCAACCGCGATCCCCTTGGCCGTGACGCCGGAGGCGGGAGCCGGATCGGAACCGACGAGCATTTGCTGCAGGGCGATGACCTTCAGCGCAGGGCGCGCGAGATTCTGGACGAACTGCGGCGCCGCTCCGGCGAGATGGAACGCTCAGAAGAGGAACGCGACTACCTGAGGCGCTTGCTGGAGCGCTTCTGAACCCGTCCGCGACAGTGCGGCACGTGGTGCATGGGCGACGAGATTCGCTTGGGCTTGCCTGCGCAACTGAGCCTGGACCTGTGCCGGTCGCGTTCAGGGGATGCGATGCAGGCCCCAGTTTCCGGATTGCCCGCCTAGCATTCCGTTCAGCCAATCCAGGAGCGCGTTTGCAGCTTCCAGGTAGGACTGGAGCGGGCCGTCGGTATTGGGATAGGTATGCGAAATCTCCGGCGCGCGCACGTAGATCGCGACCAGGAGCCCGATCAGCGCCGCCATCATGAGCAGCAAGGACAGGACAGCGCGAACCCAGCCGCTGCGTCCTTGCTCAGAGGTTGACCGTTCCGAGGCTTGCGGACGCCTGGCCGGAGCGGCATTTCCGGATGCGGGCTGAACATTGCCGGCAGGACTTCCGTCGGACTTCGATGCCTGCGCGCGCCGCAGCGAGAGCTCGCGTTCGGCTTCTTCCTTCAGGATTTGGAGTGCGGCACGGTTGATGGTGAGTGCATGCATCGCATCCAGGTCGTGCCTGCCAGTTTCCCCGCTTGCGTGAGAATGGCCATCGGACCCCGGGCTCGGATCGTCCGTCGGCGTCCCATCCCTTTCCGCGCTTTCAGCCGATTCCTGCGTCAGGGTCACCGCCTCGCTCCCGATCCAGGCGCCCCGTGCGGCGCGGCGGTCTCACGCCAGGAATGTTCGCAGCCCAAGCACTCCAGTTCTTGTTCACGCGCCGGGATCAAGGCGTCGTCGAACTCGAATTCGGAACTGCAGTTGGGGCACGTCTGCCGCATGAAATGAGCTCCTGGATCGAAGAATTGAGCCAGTGCCGGATTCGCATGGCCGATTTCTCCAATGGGTCAGCTCCGCCCGTTCGGGAGGCCGCCAGCATTGTATCCTTGCCCTCAGGCGCGCACAACCGCCGCCACGACAGCGCCAGCCGCGGGAATCATGCGCGGTCCCGCCTGCGACTCATCCGCCCGGCCCCAGCGGCCCGTCGGGTCGAACGATGCCGGCGGCGAGGGCAATCCTCAACGCGCGGTCGACCGAACCGGATAGCACGAGAGCGAGGGTGTCTCACGCGGGACATGGCAAGCGCCATTGCAGCCCGGTTCCGGCGACGTCATCATGCACCCGACGAGGGCGGGCCGGAACGTGGGGAGCGGCCCGGCAAACGAGGACGGCGGTGCCTGCATGATGTTGCAATGGGTGAGATCGCTTGCATTCAGTTTCTTCATGTACGCGGCAATGTTCGGATACGCGATCCTTTTCTTTCCGTTCGCGGTCTTCAGTCGGGAATGGGCATATCGCGCCTGCAACGCTTGGTGCTCCCTTGTCATCCGGACGGTGCGCCGGATGGTCGGTCTCAAGGTCGAGATCAGGGGTGATCCGCCCGTCGGCGACGTCTTGATTGCCGCAAAGCACCAGTCTTTCTTCGACATTATCGTTATCTTCCATTCCGTTCGTCGAGCAAAGTTCATCATGAAGCGCGAATTGCTGTTTGCACCCGTTCTGGGGCAATACGCGCTCCGCATTGGCTGCATACCGGTTGCGCGCGGCAAGCGGAGAGATGCAATTCGCAAGATGAAGCGCGAGGTCGGCAGGAAGGGCTCGGACATGGGCCAATTGATAATCTATCCGCAGGGAACACGCGTCGCGCCGGGTGCCTGGAAGCCCTACAAGGTCGGCACGGGCGTTCTGTACGAGCAGCTTGGCAAGCCCTGCGTGCCGGTCGCCACCAATGTCGGGCTCTTCTGGCCGAAACGAAAGGTCCTTCGCAGACCGGGCACGGCCGTGGTCGAGTTTCTTGATCCGATTCCACCGGGGCTTTCCGTTGCAGAATTCATGGAAACGCTGGAAGAACGCGTCGAGGCCCGCTCGGACGCGCTTCTCGATGAGGCCCGAGAGGCAAGCTGAGTTTGCTTCGGACCGCCTCGTCACGTCCTTCCCGGGCAGGGCATGTCACTTGTTGGGTGAGCGGAACGGCGCAATGACGCGGACGTCGAAGCTTGCGGTGAATGGCCTGCGGACCATATATTGCGAGACATGAAAGGGCTGGCATGAACTATCTCGAGTTTGAAAAGCCTCTCGCGGAAATCGAAGGCAAGGCGG
>VYCX01000480.1 GCA_009843725.1 Boseongicola sp. SB0675_bin_26 | reverse complement strand
CCGCGTGGGGCTTCAGCCCTGTGCAACCGGAGTGTCATTTGATGTTACGCAGAACGAGTTAACGTAGATTGTGTCATCAGTTAACTCGCTTGGGAGATGCACAGCATGGCCAGGTCCGAGATTCTCAAGCCTCAGGATTGGACGATTCCAGTGCCCATCGCCTTTGGTCCCGGCCGCTTGGCGGAAATCGGGGGCAGATGCCACAGCATAGGCATCAAGAGTCCCTTGATTGTTACCGACAAGGGTAGCCATGACTTGCCGTTTGTTGGGCAGCTGCAAGCATACCTGGCACAATCGGGACTAAGATCGGGTCTGTTCTGGGACATTTCGCCAAATCCGCGTGATGATGAGATCGGAGCCGGTTGCGCAGCATTTGTCGCTGGCGGCCACGATGGCATTATCGCCATCGGGGGCGGAAGCGCGATGGACGGCGGGAAAGCTATCTGTCTGACGGTGAAGAGCGGCGTGGACCTTTGGGCGTTCGAGTATGAAGAACCCGTACCTGATGCTGCGCCAGAATTCCCGGCCTTGATTACCATCCCCACCACCGCGGGCACTGGTGCCGAAACTGAAAGCACCGCGATGGTGACCCATGTCGAGAAGGGAATGAAATTCTGCATATGGCACCCGAAATGCAAACCGGCTTTGGCCTTGCTCGATCCGAAATTGACGCTTGGTTTGCCCCCGAACCTGACAGCTTGGACCGGGGCGGACGCCATGACCCACGCGATGGAGGCCTTTCTCGTGCCTGGATTCCATCCGCTATGCGACGGAGCCGCGCTTGAAGGGTTGTCGCTGGTGGCGAAATTGCTTCCCGTCGCTGTCCGTGAACCAAACAATCTTGAAGCGCGCAGCGGAATGCTTGTTGGGTCTTGCCTTGCCGGAATTTCCTTTCTCAAAGGGCTGGGCCTCGTGCATGCAATCTCACATATGGTCGGCGCAGAATACGACACCCAACACGGCCTGACCAATGCGATCCTCTTGCCCGTCGTGTTGCGGTTCAACTTGCCGGGCCTGGACGCCAAGATGACCCGAATGGCCGAGGTGATGGGCATTGAGGATCGAACTGTCGAAGGATTTGTCCGCGCTGTCGAATCGATGCTGGACGAGATCGAAATACCCAGGTCACTAGGCGAAATTGGCGTTCCAATGGATTGTGCAGGCAGGATCGCCCAGAAGGCCGTTCAAGACAGCGCCGCGTCCACCAACCCAAGGCGAGCCTCTGTCGCTGAGATCAGCGATCTCGTGACGACGGCAATCTCGCGGGCCCGCTAGCACATGCGTGCCTGCCAAATCGGTCTTCCATGCAACGCATGGTTGCCAAGGGAACCGATGCGAAGATCGTGAGCTATCGACCCTTGCTTCACCAAGGCTTGATCTGATGACTTGATTGGAGAATGCTTGCCAAGCCGCGCGACTCATCTGAATTCACGCAGGGCCATCGCGATGTATAAGCTTTACTACGCGCTCAGGAGCGCCTCTATGGGCGTCCGGGTCATCCTTGACGAAATCGGCACTCCGTACGAGCTTCTCGAAACGTCGATCGTGCAGGGTGAGCAACGGCCACACGAGCAAATGAAGATCAACCCAAATGGCTGGGTTCCAGTGCTGTCGTGGGACTCAGGCGCCATGTATGAATGCGCCGCGATAACGATCTTCTTGTGTGACCGCCACCCGGAATCTTGTCTCGCTCCCGCGATAAACGGGCCGACACGGGCGCTCTATCTCCAGACGCTCGTCTATTTTTCCAACTCGGTGCAGAATGCGTTTCAGCTCACTTACTATCCCGACCGATTTGCCAATTCTTCCCAAGGAGAACCAGGCGCGCAGCAACGAGGCAATCGACGACTGCGAGAGACTTGGTCGGTGGTCGACCAGCAGATCGGCCACAAGGAATGGGTGCTGGGTGATCGCTTCAGCGCCGCCGACATCTACCTGTTCATGCTGACAACGTGGCTGCGCCCGGCCAAAGGGCATCCGTCGATCAAAGAATTTCCGAACGTAAGTCGTGTCGCGAGCGTTGTGGCGCAAAGACCAACCGTGCAACGAGTTTACGAGCCTTGGTTCGCCAACCCTGACTATTGATCGTCATCAAGACCAGAACGGGCGCGAGTTCAGGCCTCAAGCGCTAGCCCTGCCGGACCGATGCGATCGTGCCATGCCCGGCCATCGGGACACTAGCGCCGCTCGCAGAGTCGTCGTTCGTCTCCAAATCCCACCCCAGGTCACCGAGGCAACTGTACTGGCCATGTTTCGTGCCAAAGTGGGAACTGGAATCCTTGGCCTGCAAGAAATCAATGGGAATTCTTATGAGCCGTCCATTGTCAAGCCCTCTTCCGTTGCCGCTTCAAGGCCGCGCTGCATCCTTCGATCGCGGATGCCCGGCAGGTTCCTTTCCCGACAGCTTCGTGGGGCAGCGAGGGCTCTCCGGGCGGAACGTCGCTTCCAAAAGCGCGCAACGCGCGCCTCAACTCTTATCCGGTTCGGTTTCCGGCCTGCGCCGGTCCGTGACCCTGATGCC
>VYCX01000085.1 GCA_009843725.1 Boseongicola sp. SB0675_bin_26 | reverse complement strand
CGGGCGACAAGGTGAATCTCGAAATTGACACGCTTGCCCGCTACGTGGCGCGCCTGAACGAAGCAGCCTGAGACGCGAGATTCAGGCAATTGTCCACGGAACAGCGGCGAGTGCTGAGGCAGTCGTGCCGTCGCTTGTTCAAAATGCAGGCTGCGTGGCGCGGGGGCGCTGAATTGCGACAATGACCAACAGGATCAACAGCGCCGGAATGAAGAATATTTCCTTCGGCATCCGGTCGTTTTCGACCGCAACCGCCTCGATCTGGGCCGGGGTGTCCCCGTAGAAATCATAGTCATTGGCCAGTTGCTCGAAGTATGGTGTGCCCGGGAAGGGTTCTTCCAACGTGAGGATCCCATCGCTCTGCAGCACCGTCAATCCAACGGCTTCCAGCCTTTCCAGTCCGGTGCCCTCCGCTTCGGCCGTGTAGGCCAAGGTGATCGTGCCCACCTCGCCCGTGTCGAAGTCTGGGGCCGAGATACGCAACCTTGCCGTCGAGCCGACCGGCAGCTCTTCAAGCGCGGCAAGCGCGGCGGGGCCGTTCGTCTCCGCATACCTTTCCTGCCATTGATCGAGAAGGAAATCCGGCCTGAAAAGCATGAACACGACGAGCAGCAGGATCACGGTTTCCCATTTGCGCGACTTGGCGATGAAATAGCCTTGGGTGACTGCGGCAAAGACCAGCATGGCGATGAGAGAGACAAGGAACACCAGCGCGGCCTTGGCCGGGCCCACGTCGATCAGCAGGAGATCCGTGTTGAAGATAAACATGAAGGGCAGGAGCGCAGTGCGGATGTCGTAACTGAATCCCACGATGCCTGTCTTGATCGGATCACCGCGTGATATGGCCGCCGCCGCGTAGGCGGCGAGTCCCACCGGGGGCGTGTCATCCGCCAATATCCCGAAATAGAACACGAAGAGATGCACGGCGATGAGCGGCACGATGAGGCCCGACTGTGCGCCCACCGAAACGATGACGGGCGCCATGAGCGACGAGACCACGATGTAGTTGGCCGTGGTCGGCAAGCCCATGCCAAGGATCAATGAAAGCACCGCCACCAGCAACAGCAGGATCATCAGGTTGTCACCGGCAATGGCTTCGATCACCTGGCCGATGATCTGATGAGCGCCAGTGAGTGAAATGGTCCCCACGATGATGCCGGCGGCACCGGTCGCAACGCCGATCCCGATCATGTTGCGCGCGCCGCTTTCAAGCCCGGCGACAAAGTCGTGCCAGCTGGTTCGCGTCTGAACCGAGACACTGTCGGCACTGCCGCGGAACATCGCTTTCAAAGGCCGGTGCGTCAGCGCCACGATGATCATGGCGATTGTCGCCCAGAAGGCCGAGAGCGCTGGCGAAAGACGATCCAGATCCTCCGTGCGCACCATCAGGTTCCAGACCAGGACGAAGATCGGCAGAGCATAGTACGCGCCGCCCAGGAACGTGGGCGTCAACCGCGGCGCCTCGACCACCTTGCTGTTGGGGTCATCGACGACGACATCGGGAAACCTCGAGGCCACGTACACAAGCGCCACGTAGGCCAACAGCAAGAGCACGAGCGCCGGATAAATCGAGGTGACAGGCGTCAGCGTCTCCTACAGTCCACGGAAGCCATTAACAAGGAATTTTATCATCGCCATGCCCAGGAAACCGGTCAGGAAAAGCAACAGGATCATGATCACGCCAATTTGCCGCCCTGGCTTTTTCAGGCCCTTCAGGCCCAACTTCAGGCTTTCCAGATGCACGATGTAGAGCAACGCGATGTATGAGACTATCGCTGGCAGGAAAGCGTGCTTGATGACATCGATGTAGGGAATGTTGACATATTCCACCATCAGGAAGGCCGCGGCACCCATCACCGGCGGGGTGAGCTGGCCATTGGTTGACGAGGCCACTTCGACCGCGCCAGCCTTTTCCGGCGCAAAACCGATGCGTTTCATCAACGGGATGGTGAAGGTTCCAGTGGTGACCGTGTTGGCAATGGACGAGCCGGAGATCATGCCGGTCATCATAGACGACAGCACCGCCGCCTTTGCAGGGCCGCCTCGCAGCGCGCCGAGCAGCGCAAGGGCCACCGTGAGGACCCAGTTGCCGCCGCCTGCCCTTTCCAGAAGTCCCCCGAACAACACGAAGAGGAAGATCATTGTCGTGGACACGCCAAGCGCGACACCGAACACGCCCTCGGTCTGCATCCAATAGTGACCCATGGCCTTGGCAAAGGACGCGCCGCCATAGTTGGTGACGCTGCCCACCCATTCCGAGTAGCCGCCGAAGAAGGTCAGCGCGAGGAAGGCCGAGGCGATGATCACAAGCGGCAGTCCGAGCGAGCGGAAGACTGCTACCATCAATACGCACATGCCGATGCCGGAGACGACGATGTCCGTCGTGGTCCACAAGCCTGGCCGGTCGGCAATCTCAAAGCGGAAGATGACAAGGTAGAGGCAAGAGGCAATGCCCAGGACCAGCAAGATCCAGTCGTAGACCGGAATGCGGTTTCTGTGACCGAACATCGGAAAGGCCAGCGTCGC
>VYCX01000566.1 GCA_009843725.1 Boseongicola sp. SB0675_bin_26 | reverse complement strand
GTGCTGCGCCCCGACTCTCGGCCGGTCCGCGAGCATGCTCGCCAGGTGGTGGCTCTCACCGCCGACCTGACGGACTGGGCTCAGCGCACCCGCTCTGGGGACCACGGCCGGCTGCGCGTCGGCATGATCGACGCGTCAGCGGTCCAGCACCACGGCGAGGCGCTGCGACGCTTCCGGGCCGACCACCCCGAACTGCGGATCCATCTCAGGGTCGGGCCCTCGGGTGAGCTGCTGCGGGAGCTGGTGGATGGGTCTCTCGACCTGGCGGTGTGCGTGGAGCCGCCCGAACCGGTCAGGGGCGTGCACACCGAGCCGCTGCTCAGCGAGGATCTCGCGGTCTACGCGCCCGACGGACGCCAGCAGGCTGGCCCCAGCGCGGGGTGGGGCCCCTGGGTCCTGTTTCCCCAGAATGCCCACACCCGGACGGCGATCGAGGCCGCCCTCCGCCGACGGGGCGCGCCGCTGGAGGTGGTGGCCGAGTCGCACCAGCCCGAGGTGCTGTGCGAGATGGTGCGGCTCGGCCTGGGATGGTCGGTGCTACCCGCCGTGCAGGCCGAGTGGGGCGACCGTCCGCTCGCAAGCTGCGGGATCGTTGCCCGCCGGCGGCTGGTCACCGCCCGCCGCTCCGGCTCGGCCCCGCATCCGGCCGGTTTGTTGCTGGATCAGGGGCTACGCACTTAGCGGTTGCGTCACTCTTGAGATGGAATCGGAGCGATGAACCACCGAAGCGTGCGGCGCGTGAAGTTCTCATTCTCTTCCATGAGCGCCAGCACGAAGTCGGCGCCGACGGCCAACTCCACGGCCACTGGCAACTCCCCCAAGTACTCATCCCTGATCCCGAAGGCCTCGGCTGTGCTCTGCCATCCCCACTGCGCGCCGTCGGCCGACCAGCCGACGAGGGTCCGAGAGTGATGCTGGTCCTCCTCGTCGACCCAGCGCCGCGTGGCTGCCGTGGCCAGACCCGCTGGCCCCGCAGCCATGTCCTCAAGACGCGGGCCCGGCCCCAGACCCTCAAAGACCCTTTCGATCATCGGTGCCTCACCAATGCGGAGGGTGGACATGGCGAGTCCACCCCCGTCGACCCAGGCCCTGCCCCAGACGGTGCCGTCAGCCGCGACTCCGCCAAGCGGCTGAAGAGTAGTGAATGGTTCGAGAACGGTGAACGAGACTGCGAACGACGGTGGGGACGCGTCCACGGGGGTCTCGCGCCAGTGCCGGCCGTCGGGTGAATCGGCTACCACGTTTGTTGTCCCGACGACATGCAGCAGGAACCCGCCCGGTGTTGTCAGCGACGAGTAGGGCCAGCCCTGGAGGTCCGCGCCAGGCGTGAGCCCGGACCGACCACCAACGAAGACGCGCGTCGTGAACAAGTCCGCGAACCCGAAACGGTGAAACCCGAAGCCGGTCGGGCTCTCCTCTCCGAGCATCTCGGTTTGGGTAACATGCGCCATGAGCACGGCCTGTTGATCCTCCGTCAAGTCCAACTCGTCGATCGCGACCTCCAAGAGAGCGATGCCAGGCAGCTCGTCAAGAAGCTCGGACAGAGTCTCCATCGCGTCAACACCATCCCAATTGACGACATCATCAGGATCGACAGCAGCCAAGAGATGGAGTAGTACGGCTTCTACCTGCGAAGCGATCTCGTCATCGACATCAGGGCTGAACTCGAGACATCGCAATACCGAATCTTCGGCGTGCGCCCAGCACTCCGCTGACAGACCATTCGCTATGAGTCGTCGATCAGCAAGCAGCGAACTCCAGTCGAGGTACCGACTCAGGATTATTGGCACGACGATGCATTCGCCCGACACGAGCAGCGCCGACGGGTGAACAAACACGTCTATGACGTGTGGCGTTCCTGGCCCCGTATCGAGCTCCACCTCGGCCCAGCGAACTCCGCCGTCGTCGGATGCGAACACGCGAAACTCTGGGGCATACGGAATCGGAGGAGACAGAATCGACACCGCCCGGTTCGCGTCCTTGCGTTCCATCTCCTCCTGAGGGTCAAATCCGACGACCGCCCACGTGCTGCCGGATCCCCGGACGAACGAGACCCGGATGCCCTCCGGCATCGGCAGCTTGGTCCAGGCAGTCCCGTCCCACGTGACGAAGTACCGCGCGGTGCGGTCGTCACCAACTCTCACGAGAACCCGCCCGTCGCCCACCGATTCGAGCGAGATGCGCTCGCCGCCGCCGACGCTGGTTCCCTGGAGGCGCAGTCCCTGTTCGAGCCCGAGGGTCTCCTCGGGACCTGCGGCTATTTCCGTCCACCGCAGCCGGGGACCTGTCGACAGTTCCTCGGCGGTCGGGCCCTCGCCGGTCGGCGGGTCGCGCGGCAGCGCGAGCCAATCGGAAGGCGACGGGGATCCATCAGAGCCCGGATCGGCATAGGACGGCGATACCGCGGATTTCGATTCAGACGTTGCGCAATCGAGATCACCGTCGTTTAGCAGTTCCGTGCCCCCGGCAGTGCTGGTCTCCGCGTCGGGGCTTGGGATGCTGGTGTTGCTGTCGTCTGTGTCCTCTAGCAGTTCCGTGCCCTCGGCAGTG
>VYCX01000517.1 GCA_009843725.1 Boseongicola sp. SB0675_bin_26 | reverse complement strand
ACAACGTGAAGAAGTCCTTCGGCAAGACAGACGTCATTCATGGCATATCGATCGATGTCGCGGACGGGGAGTTCATCGTCATCGTAGGACCGTCGGGGTGCGGCAAGTCCACGCTCCTCAGGATGGTGGCCGGGCTCGAGACCGTCACGAGCGGCGATGTCCAGATCGGCGGGCATCGGGTCAATGACGAGGAGCCCATGGACCGCGACATCGCCATGGTCTTTCAGAACTACGCGCTCTATCCGCACATGTCGGTCTTCGACAACATGGCCTACGGACTAAAGATCGCGAAGACGCCGCGCACCGAAATCGAGGAGCGCGTGGCCCAGGCGGCAAGACTCCTGCAGCTTGAGACCTATCTTCAGCGCAAGCCCCGCGAACTGTCAGGCGGCCAGCGCCAGCGCGTGGCCATGGGGCGCGCCATCGTGCGCAAGCCCGTAGTCTTCCTGTTCGACGAGCCGCTGTCGAATCTTGACGCCAAGCTGCGCGTGCAGATGCGATTGGAAATAAAGGCGCTTCAACGCGAACTGGGCGTCACGGCGCTGTACGTCACACACGACCAGGTCGAGGCCATGACGATGGCCGACCGAATGGTCGTGATGAACGGCGGCATGGCAGACCAGATCGGCGCGCCCCTGGAGGTCTACGCCAATCCGGCGACCGAATTCGTGGCAGGCTTCATCGGGTCGCCGCCCACCAACTTCCTCTCGGCTGAAATCTTCGGGCAATCAGGAGACGCAAAGATCGGCGTCAGGCCCGAGCACACCCGGCTCTCCGACAGCGGCAACCTGAAGGCCCGCACGGTCTATTCCGAAGCCCTCGGCGCCGAAACGCTCGTGCACCTGAAATGCGCTGACGGCACGCAAGTCACCGTTCGACAGGACGCCGCGTCGACGATTCCACAGGAAGGCACCGAGGTCGGACTGGATTGGGATCCTGCAGACGAGATGCGATTCGATGCATCGGGACGGCGTTGCTGACAGAGTCGGCGCGATCCAACGTCGTTGTCAAAATCCAATGCGCTGATAAACCTGAGGCAGCGAGATCAGCGGCACGGGACGGACGGCGATGACGGCATATGACGGAAGGGAACTGGCGAAGCGACCCGCAAATTTCCAGCCGTTGTCGCCGGTGTCCATGCTCAAGCGAACGACCCAAGTCCATCCATGCCGCACCGCTCAAGTCCATGGCCGCATCAGGCGCAGCTGGGCGGAGGTTGGCGAACGATGCCGCCGCCTCGCATCAGCGCTCGAGGGACGCGGCATCGGGGCTGGCGACACGGTGGCGGTCCTAGCGCCCAACATCCCCGAGGCATTTGAATGCACCTTCGCGGTGCCGATGCTGGGCGCGGTTCTGAACGCCAACAACACGCGCCTGGACGCAGCCACGATTGCATACATCCTCGAGCACGGTGAAGCGAAGGCCCTCCTTGTGGACACGGAGCTGTCGGGAAAGGCCAAGGCCGCCGTGGCGGAATACGCCCGCGACATCCTTGTGGTCGACATCGAGGACAGCGAGGGCCCGGGCGGCGAGAGAATCGGCTCGGTCACGTATGACGAGATGCTGGCGGAAGGCGACCCGCACTTCCAGTACCGCCTGCCAGACGATGAATGGGATGCGCTCGCGCTGAACTACACCTCCGGAACGACGGGACGGCCAAAGGGCGTCGTCTATTCGCATCGCGGAGCGTTCACCAATGCGGTCAACAACGTCATCACCTGGTCGCTTCCGCGGCATCCGGTGTATCTCTGGACACTTCCGCTCTTCCACTGCAACGGCTGGTGCTTTCCCTGGACGATCACGCTGCTCGGCGGAACGAACGTGTTCCTGCGCGCGCCGCGCGCCGGCCCGATCTTCGACGCATTCGCCGATCACGGCGTGACTCATCTTTGCGGTGCGCCGATCATCATGTCGCTCATGGCAGGAGCAGGTCCCGACGAGCGTCGCGACTTCTCGCAGAGGATTGAAATGATGACGGCCGCGGCGGCGCCGCCCGCCAGCGTGATCGAATCCATCGAGGCTCTTGGAATCAACGTCACCCATGTCTACGGCCTGACCGAAACCTATGGACCCGCCGTGGTCTGCGCATGGCAGAAGGAATGGGACGACCTTTCGGCGGACGAACGTGCGCGGCGCAAGGCGCGTCAGGGCGTGGCGTACGAGCTGGAGGAGGACGTGACGGTTCTCGACCCGGACACGGGAGAGCCCGTCCCGTGGGATGGCAAGACAAGCGGCGAAATCGCCTTCAGGGGCAACATCGTCATGAAAGGCTACCTCAAGCAGGCGGAAACGACGGACACGGCGTTCAAGGACGGATGGTTCTGGTCGGGAGACATCGCGGTCCGGCATCCGGACGGCTATATCGAGATCCGCGACCGCGCAAAGGACATCATCATCTCCGGCGGCGAGAACATAAGCTCGATCGAGGTCGAGAACGCGCTCTACACTCATCCCGCCGTGGCGCTTGCCGCTGTCGTGGCCATGCCGGACGAAAAGTGGGGCGAAGTCCCCTGCGCCTTCGTTGAACTGGCCGAAGGCGCCAGTGCCACCAAGGACGAGCTC
>VYCX01000477.1 GCA_009843725.1 Boseongicola sp. SB0675_bin_26 | reverse complement strand
GACACGCACGCCCTTGCGCCGAAACGGGTCGACAAACACGACCTCGGCAGACGGCGCGTCGGCGAGATTCCGGCGCGTTCCCGGCGAACGAATGTCTCCGTAAGCGATCGCGTCGCCGCCAAGGGCAAGAAACGTGCCCTTCGGCGCCGCCGCCGGCTCGCCGTCCGGCGTCACGGTGGCAACGACGCCCAGCGGGAACTCCCGGATGATGCGCTGCGCCTCGGCGTCAAGCATGTTCAGCCCTCCCCGGCACGCCGCCCGCTGCCGGACTGCCGTGACTTGAACACGGCGGATTCTCGCTGGGCAGGTCCCTGGGCCCGAACGGGCCGCCGAAACCGGCAACTCGCTTCATCACGTCCCGCATCATGCCCGCAGCCTTTCGTTTTCCGGATCCCAGAGCGGAGCGTCGGGCTGCACGGTCGCCTTGCGGCGCTCCCCGTAGATGTCGACCTCGATTTCCGTGCCTGGAACGGCCAGGTCGGAGCGCAGCATGCCAAGGGCAACGGAGGCGTTGACACGATAGCCCCACCCGCCGGAGGTGGTTTCGCCGACGACCTTGTCATCATGCCAAAGCGTCGACATGTACGGCGCGTCCGCATCCCCGGCGTCCACCGTCAGCGTGACGAAGCGCTTCGTGACGCCCAGCCGCTTCTGTTCCAGCAGCGCCGCCTTCCCCGGAAAGTCCGTGTTCTTGTCGAACCTGATGAAGCGGTCGAGCCCGCCTTCCAGAAGGCTGTAGTCCGAGGAAAGGTCTCCCTTCCAGGCGCGGTATCCCTTTTCCAGGCGAAGCGAGTTCAGCGCCCACATGCCGAACGGCTTCGCGCCCGCCTCGGTCACGGCGTCCCAGATGTCCGGAGCGTCCTCGAACCGGCAATGGATCTCCCAGCCGAGCTCGCCGGCAAAGGAAACGCGGGCCAGCGAGCATTCCTTCCCCGCGATGCTGCCGTCAAGACTGACCGACAGCCAGCCGGCATCGAGATCGTGGCCGTCATTGACGCTGCCAAGGATCTCGCGCGACGCCGGGCCGGTCACGAGGAGGCACTCGAACTCCTTCGTGTGATCCGTCACGCTGACGCCGTCCGGCGGGTTGCGGGAAAGCAGTTCGCCGTCATGCCACTCGGCGGTCGCGGCCGTGATCAGGCGCACCTCGCTGTCGCCGTGCACCGACACCGACATCTCGGTAACGATGCGCCCCCTGTCATCCGCGAAATATGCGAGACCGATCCGGCCCTCGCCAGGCAGCCGCGACGCAGTCAGGCTGTCGACATGGGCTCGGGCGCCGGGACCCTGCACCTTGAACCGCGAGAATCCGGTGATCGCCAGCACTCCGCAATGATCGCGCACGGCCTCGCACTCCTCGCGAATGCGCTGCTCCCAAGGCCCCGATCGGTTCCAGGTCTGGGTTGCATCGTGGCCCGTGTCATCGTCAGGACGAGCGAAGTAGTTCGCGCGCTCCCAACCGTTATAGGCGCCGAAGACCGCGCCGGCCCTTTCCAGCCGGTCGTGCAGCGCGGACCGCTTCCGGTCACGGCCTGCAGGCCATTCGTGCCAAGGGAAGTGCATCGCGTACTCGTGACCATAGACTTCCATGCCCTTCTCGATGCAGTACTCGCGATCCGTGTAGTCGGTGTATCGCCGGGGGTCGCAGGACCACATGTCCCATTCGGTCCGGCCTTCGGTCATCCATTCGGCGAGCACCTTGCCCGCACCTCCGGCCTGCGCGATGCCGAACGTGAAGACACAGGCCTCGAACGCGTTCGGCACCCCGGGCATCGGGCCAACCAGCGGGTTGCCGTCGGGGGCGTAGGGAATGGGCCCGTTGATCACCTTCGCGATGCCGGACATGCCGAGTTGCGGCACGCGGGCCATGGCGTCCTCGATGTAGGCCTCGAGCCGGTCGAGATCGTCCGGGTAGAGCTGGAAGCTGAAGTCGTCCGGCATCGGATCGTCCGGCGTGATCCAATGCGCACGACAGTTCCTTTCGTATGGCCCCAGGTTGAAACCGTTCTTTTCCTGCCGGAGGTAGTAGGAAACGTCGACATCGCGCATCAAGGGCAGCTTGCGGCCGCTGTCCCGTGTCCAGGCGGCGACCTCGGGAATCTCCTCGGACAGGAGGTACTGGTGGCTCATCACCATCATCGGAACCGTGCGCCCTCCGAAGGGCACGAACCACTCGCCGACCCGCTGCGCGTAGTACCCTGCAGCGTTAACGACGCATTCGCAGCGGATGGCACCTTTTTCGGTGTGGACGATCCATTCGCCGTTCTCGCGGCCGATGCCGGTTGCTGGCGTGAAACGCAAAACCTGCGCACCCATGTCGCGTGCGCCTGTCGCGAGCGCCTGCGTCAGTTGCGCGGGATCTATGTCGCCATCCGTCGGGTCGTAGAGAACGCCTTCCAGGTCATGGGTCTCCATGAAGGGATACATGGACTTCGCCTCGTCCGGCGAAAGAATCTGGATGTCGATCCCCTGGTAGCGCCCCATTCCGCAGGCTCGGTGGAACTCCTGCATCCGCTCGCTTGAATGGGCCAGCCGGATCGAGCCGGTGACGTGATAGTTCATGGGGTAGCCGA
>VYCX01000282.1:2086-2576 GCA_009843725.1 Boseongicola sp. SB0675_bin_26 | reverse complement strand
CACCCATTCCGTGCGTTCTTCAAATGCCGCGATGTTGCGCCGTCCGCCCTCGATTGGGTAGGTCACCAGATGACGGCCGGGACCCATATGGACTTCGACGACCGGTTCGCCACCTGCGTCGGGAACAACGGTTCGCCAAGCGACCTGACGGGTGAAGAACGGCGATGATGCACCATCCACGCATGCGCGCATGCGAGACTTGATGCCGTCGGCACCGATCAGCAAGTCTTCGCCTTCAAGCGCCTGTCCCGCTGGCGGCGGCATGCAGTCGCATCCCAGCTCGATGGCAGCGCCGGCACTTCTCGCGGCATTCGCCAGTCGCGCAACGAGAGTGGCCCTGTGCGAGAGTTGCCAGCGCAGGTCCCCGGCATGGAACCCGAAGTCCAGTGTCGCCACCTCCCGCCCGCTCGGCCCGTCCCTGAGGCGCACGGCCTCAAGCCGGACAGTCTCGGCACGGAACGCCTCGTCCAGTCCAAGCGCTCCCAGGACA
>VYCX01000282.1:0-2076 GCA_009843725.1 Boseongicola sp. SB0675_bin_26 | reverse complement strand
TCGGGCCTATCTGGATGCCGGCACCGACCTGACCGAGTCGCCGCGTCCGTTCGGTCACGCGGATCGAATGTCCGTCTCGTGCCAGAGCGGTGGCAGCAGCCAGCCCGCCAATCCCGGCTCCCGCAATCGTGATCCTCAGAGGCTTCATTGACGGCTGCCCTTTGGGCGGAACCAGGAGCTGGGCTGCGTCCGATGGCGCGTTCGGCGCATCGCAATCGCCTCAGCTGTCGCGATGCACCTTCTCCGCCCGTTCGTGTCGTTCCTGGGCCTCAAGGCTCAGCGTTGCGATCGGGCGCGCATCCAGCCGCTTGAGGGAGATTGGCTCTCCCGTGTCCTCGCAATAGCCGTAGTCTCCGGCGTCGATGCGGCGCAAGGCTTGGTCAATCTTGGCAACCAGCTTGCGCTGACGGTCCCTGGTGCGAAGTTCCAGCGCCCTGTCCGCTTCTTCGCTGGCCCTGTCCGCGATGTCGGGAATGTTCCGGGTCGTGTCCTGAAGACCTTCGATCGTGGTCTTGCTGTCGCCCATCAGCTCGGACTTCCAGATCAGGAGCTTCTTGCGAAAGTACTCGAGTTGACGTTCGTTCATGAAGGGTTCGTCATCTGCGGGACGATAGTCATCGTCAAGAACGGTGGCAGCTTTCACATTATTTCCCCTTGCAGGCATTCTTGGAAACTCGAAATTTCGGACGGCGGGCACATAGCCGATCAGCGCAGGCTTGTCACTACACGATCGCCGAAAAATGCCTCGCGGAACTTGATTTTTTGCTGGCGCAACGGCTTAGTGCCACCAAGACTTCCGAGATCGGAGGCGCTCCGCAATGACCCTCAAGGTCAGGCACTTTCATTGCCGATTGACCGTTAGATGGACGTCCAGGTCCTGCTGGCCGAACTTCGTCGCCAACTGCCGGAGTTCGCCATACTGATCTCACTGTTGGCCGAATGTTTCGAAACGCAAGGAGAAGTGGAAGATCAAGTGGCAACTCCAGACAAGAAGGGCGTTCAGGCAGCCTATGCCAGAGACGGCGTGGTTCTTCTGAAGAATGTCCTGACCGAGGACTGGCTGGAGCGTCTGCGCTCTGCCGTCGACGAAGAAGTCAAGAAGGGCGAACGATATTTCGCCTACAAGAACATGCGCGAGCAGCCCGGGACGTTTCAGGACTTCTGCCTGACATCAGACATCGGGCAGCGCGTGGCAGAAGTGGCAGGATCGAGCTGGACGTCCCTTATGTTCGACCAGCTCTTCGTCAAGGAACCCGGGACCAGGACGCAGACGGGTTGGCACACCGACCAGCCCTATTGGCCCGTCGCCGGCCCCATCATGACGATGTGGATCGCGCTCGATCCGGTCGACCCGGACAATGGCGCGCTTGAGTTCATTCCGGGTTCCCACGCCTGGGACGCCAAGTACCGGCCGTTCAAGACGGATCAACTTGGTGCATTCCTTCACTATCTGGAGGAGGACAGTCCCGAATACTCCGACATGCCCGATTTCGAGGCGGAGCGTGACAGGCATCGCATCATCCATTTCGACATGGAGCCGGGCGACGCGCTCGCCTTCGACGGAATGATCGTGCATTCGGCCATGGGCAATCGAACGAGCACCCGTCGTCGACGGGGATATGCGATCCGGTTCGCCTGCGAAGGCGCGACCTATCAGCCTCGCGATACTGTCACGGAGTGGCTGCATGATCCCGGCATGGCCGATGGTTCCCCGTTCTTTGGCAAGAAGTTTCCGCTGATCTACGAGGCCGCATAGGGCCTTGCACCGGCGCGGCTCTGCAAGGATTCAAGCTCCAGCCGCGCCACCAGTTGCGTAACTGACGTGAACATGGGTGAATGTGCAAAGCCAGCCGCTTCCAACGTCAGGCCGGGAAAGCGCTCTGCGAGCAGGGCAATCGTCTCCTCGACCTCCACGGTTACGACAAAGCGCCCGATGCACGAAAACACGCCGCCACCGAAGTTCAGATGCAGAGGCTCGTCCGCTCGGTCGATGTCGAAGATCTCAGGGGCGGAATAGTAGTTTCAGACGTCCTGACATCGGACCAGATTTCCTACAATGAACGTGATGCCTCTTGT
>VYCX01000548.1 GCA_009843725.1 Boseongicola sp. SB0675_bin_26 | reverse complement strand
CCCAGGTCAATACCGATAACTTTGCCCATTCCTGTGTCCTCTTTCTTTCGGCGATTTCCGGAAGACCGGCCCGGTTCGGCACCGAATCCTCCATCCCATGGATCGTGAAGCATCAAGGGGCGATCACGGGTTCGTGGGGGTATATAGGTAGGGGTCATTGCGCCTGCAAGCATGTCAGGACGGCGAATTTGCAATGCGCATGCACCGAAAGCGAGGGGGCCTGCGACGCAAGGTTGGCGTGCGGGAAGCGTCCGGCCGATCACGGCTGGGCGCACGTGTCCGAAACATGCGGACTTGTCGCGCGGAACCGCGCGCGGGCTGCAGATCGGCCTTCGCCCTGCCCGGCCTTTCGACCGCCTGACGTCGTGCCGCGAAAGCGGAACAGCCTAAGGCGTCAACCTTTTGCCGCAAGTTCCGAGGCGAACGCGATCCGCCGAACCGGAGCGCCGCCTTGCGCCCGGACTGCCGACGCCGGACTGTTCATCGAGAGCGGCCTGGGGCGAAGGACGTGCGGCCCATCGGGGCGTGTTCGCGACTTTGGCGCACGCGGGATGGCGATCGCGGATTCGTGCCCAATGGAACGTTTCGTCCATCTGGCTATATTGCCCCCATGCCGGGGACCCCGTTGGATGTAAATGGCGTCAGGATATGGAAGGGGTTTCTTTCCCCGGACCTGCAGCGCGAAATGGTGAGCGACCTGCGCGACGTCGCCGCAATTGCGCCCTTTCGCAGGTATGAAACGCCCGGCGGCAGGAAGATGTCGGTGAGAATGAGTGCCGCCGGAAAGGTCGGCTGGATCACGGACCGCGCCGGATACAGGTACGATGCGCTCCAGCCGGACGGCGAAGCCTGGCCGGAGATGCCTGCCACGGTGCTCGGTGTCTGGTCGGCGGCATCGGGCGTTGAGCGGATGCCGGACTCATGCCTCGTCAACTTCTACGGCGAGGGAGCGAAGATGGGAATGCACCAGGACCGGGACGAGGCCGATTTGAATTGGCCGGTCGTCTCGATTTCGCTCGGAGATGACGCGCTGTTAAGGATCGGGCAGGCGGCCCGTGGCGGTTCGACGCGATCCATCTGGCTGAATTCCGGCGATGTGGCCGTGCTGTCCGGCTCAGCACGGCTGGCATATCACGGCATTGACCGGATTCGTTTCGGCTCGTCATCCCTTCTGCCCGATGGCGGCCGGATCAACGTCACCATGAGGGTGGCGTGCTAGGCCGGAATGGCCGCCGGACCGGTGCTGCCCGCGGGTTCTGGTTGCCCCTGCGCTCCGAGACGACAATAAGCGCGAAGAATTCTTGACGGAACGTTTCGATGGGGGAGTGCTGTGGAATCCTTGTTGAATGCCGATCGGGACGCGCTGGCGTCGACCATGCGCCGCCTGGCGATTCAGGCTGGCGAGGCCATCATGGAGATCTATTGGCGCGACGGCATCGCGGTCAGGAAAAAGCGGGATTCGTCCCCCGTCACGGAAGCGGACGAGGCTGCCGACAGGCTGATCGCCGCAGGGCTGAGGGCCGGATTCCCGGATCTGCCTCTGGTAACCGAGGAGCAGTCCGCGACCCACGACCTGTCGGTCGGGACGTTCCTGATCGTTGACCCGCTGGACGGCACGAGGGAATTCGTGCAGCGCAGGGGCGACTTCACGGTGAACATCGCATTGGTCGAGGACGGGAGCCCGACGCTGGGCGCCGTCTATGCGCCGGCGAAGGGACGGCTGTTCATGACCTTGCCGGAAGGTGGCGCGATCGAGGAAACGGGGGACCTGGACGCGGACAGGCCTGGCGACACGCATCCCGTCAGGGTCGCTGAACCGGACAACGCGGCGTTGCGTGTGGTGGCATCGAAGTCGCACAGGGACCAGGCGACGGACGACTACATAGCGAGGTATGAAGTGGCAGACCTGGTGAGCGCGGGCTCGTCACTCAAGTTCTGCCTTGTGGCGACGGGAGAGGCGGACTTCTATCCGCGCCTTGGACCGACGATGGAGTGGGACACGGCCGCCGGTCACGCCGTCCTGGCGGCTGCCGGAGGGCACGTGGTCCGGAAGGCGACGCACGAGCCTCTCGCCTATGGCAAGCCATCCTTTCGAAACCCGTTCTTTCTCGCGCATGCACCCGGCGTGATCCTCGCTGCCGAGCAATCAGGCTGAATGGACGGCACACGGATGGGCAGAATGACGTGGTCTTGCATGACCCTGGCCATTGCGGCCCCTTGAGCGTCGGATTGGCAAGATTCTGCATCCAGGGCTGCCACGACGCCGGGGTTCATCGAGAGCACGGTTCGCGAAGGGCCTGCGGCCACGCATTCGTTCCGAAGGCGGCGAGGTGTTCCGGAATTCGGGCATTCTCGACGAGCCCGTTCCGGTTTCATGGGCCTGACTTGCCCGCCTGAAGTTCGTCATCGAACTCCGTTGCGTGACGGCGCGCGGCCAATTCGGCGGGTGCCGGCCGCCAGCCAGATCGATCTCGGCGCCGGTCCTGCCGCTGCGGCGCAACTGCTCGCAACGACCTGCTTCAACCGGGAATGGAAGTCCTAGCCTGAATTCCCACGCCCGGGGGAGGTGTGACGGATGACGGGTTTCACGG
>VYCX01000558.1 GCA_009843725.1 Boseongicola sp. SB0675_bin_26 | reverse complement strand
CTCGACAAGCTCAACGAGATCTTCGCGCGGATCGAGCAGTGGACCAAGACCAAGACAAAGTTCGAGGTGATGGAGATCTGCAACCCGCTGAACATCCCCGTCGGACCGATCCTGTCGATGAAGGAACTGATGGAGGACGAAGGTCTTCGCGAGACAGGCACCATCGTCGACGTCGAGCATCCGGAACGGGGAACGTATGTCTCGGTCGGCTGCCCGATCAAGCTGTCCGACAGCCCGGCGGAAGTGATCCGCTCGCCACTGCTCGGAGAGCACACGGAAGAGATCCTGACCGGGGACCTGGGCTACGAAGGCGACGACCTGGTGCGCGTGCTCGAAAGCGGCGCCGTGGGGGACGTGCACAGGGAGGCGGCCGAGTGACCGCCGAAATGGCAAACCTGTCTCCCGTCGGCAGCGGATGGAGAACGGAATGCGAGTGATCGTCATGGGCCAGCAGGCGTTCGGCAAGGACTGCCTCGCCCGCATTCTCGAGGAAGGTCGCGACGAGGTCGTCGCGGTCTATTGCGAACCTGATCGCGAAGGAAGGCCGGTCGACCCGATCAAGGAGTTTGCCCTGGAGAAGTCTCTCCCGGTGCTGCAGCCAGGCGACTTCAATGACGAAGCGGCGCTCGAGGACCTCGCGGTGTTCAACGCCGACCTCATGATCATGGCCTTCGTCAACATATTCGTGCCCGAAGCCGCACGCGACACGCCGAAGCTCGGCTCCATCTGCTTTCATCCATCCCTGCTGCCGCTGCATCGCGGACCGTCGGCGGTCAACTGGCCGATCATCATGGGGGCCACCAAGTCCGGGTACAGCTGGTTCTATCCCTCGGACGGGCTCGACGAGGGCGATAGCCTCTTGCAATGGGAATGCGAAATCGGCCCTGACGACACGGTCATCGATCTTTACTTCAAGAAGATCTACCCGTCCGCGGTCGAGAGCGTCATCAAGGTCTGCGACCTCTTCCGTGCCGGCAACACGCCCCGCATCGTGCCTGACGAATCGGCGGCGACATACGAACGGCGCTGCACGAAGAGGCACAGCCGCATCGACTGGAACAAGCCCGTCGAACAGGTCTACAACCTCATCCGCGGCACGAACCCGGCACCAGGTGCGTGGACGACCCACGACGGGCACGAGCTCGGAGTCTTCGACTGCGCCCGCGTCGCGGGCGACGGAATCTCGTCTCGCGTGATGGACATCAATGACCAGGGAATCACCGTTCAATGCGTTGGAGGGCGGATCCTGGTCAAGCGTGTCCGGCCGTCGGGGTCCGGCAAGATTCCGGCTGCCGAATGGGCAACCGGAGCCGGCATCTCGAAGGGTGATTCGCTTGGGGAGTAGCCGTGGAACTGGCAGAGCAGGATACGACCGGAGTCGGAGGCCGAACCTAGTGCCCGAATGCGCATTGCATACGATCATGCTGCCGGTTCGCGGCGACGGAAAGGGCAGGAACGTGCTCGCCCATGCTGCAGTCCTTGCCAGGCGATTCGGCGCGCATGTCCGGATCGTGCACTGCCATCCCACGCCGGAAGACATGATGCCGTATGGCGTCGTCATGCCAAGCGTGCTGAGAAAGCAGATCGAGGAGGCTGCCGGCCGGAACGCCGATGTCACCCGAACGCAGCTCGCGACCGAGTTCCAGACGCTCGCAAACGAATTCGGGCTGAAAGATGCAGATCCGCAGCCAGGCACGGCAACTGCCCGATTCATCGAATTCGAGGGCAAGCAGGTCGACGCGGTCCGTCACTACGGACGCGTGGCCGACCTTATCTGCGTGCCGCAGCCCGAAGGCGCGAGGCTCGGGGCAAACACCTTGAAATCGGCGCTGTTTTCGTCGGGCCGACCGGTCATGATGTGCCCTGACACGGATTCGGCCGATGATCGCCTTGGATTTCATGTCGCAATTGCATGGAACGGCTCGATCGAGGCTTCCCGCGCGGTGGGGCTGGCAATGCCGATCATCGCGAACGCCGAATCCGTCACGATCATGTCGTCCGGGTCCACGGACCATCCGGCAAGCTCCGACGAGCTTCGGTGCTATCTCGAATCCAAGGGCATATCCTCGGCAATCCGGCGCTTCGAGGCCCGCGGATCCATTGTCGGCGACCAGCTTCTCACGGAAGCCAGGTCGGCCGACGCAGACATGCTGGTCATGGGCGCCTATCACGAAAGCTATGAACGGGAGACGATCTTTGGCGGCAACAGCCAGGTCGTCGTCGCCAAGGCGGATTTGCCAGTGGTTTTGGTTCATTGAGGCAGAGGATGCAGGAAATCGATCGAGATCGTCGCTCCTTGCAGTGCCCGAACAGTCGGCGAAGAACGGCGTTCGGCATGTCAGGGGGAGTCAAGTTATGGAAGATCCAAAGGGGGAAGACCATGAAATACCTGAAGACACTTTTGGCTAGCGCCTTGGCGTTGGCCGTATCGGCACCGGTCGCAACGGCGGAGTGGCAGCCTCGCAAGCCGGTGGAGTTCATCATCATGGCAGGAACCGGAGGCGGCGCCGACCAGATCGCGCGCCTGCTTCAGGGCCTGATCGAACAGAAGGGGCTCAGCTCGCGCCCGTTCATTCCGATCCACAAGCCCGGCAGCTCC
>VYCX01000047.1:15606-20166 GCA_009843725.1 Boseongicola sp. SB0675_bin_26 | reverse complement strand
TCAGATCGTTACTTGTCGTCTTCATGGCCCTCGGTGCCTGCAGCCAGGCCGATCGTTTCGGCCAAGGCACCGCCGATTCAGGCGCAACTGGCGCAGCCGGTGTGTCTGGCTCGGTCGATGACCCCCGATCAACAGCCTATTTCAGTTCGACCATCGGTGACCGCGTGCTCTTTGCCGTGGATCAGGCCACGCTCACGCCGACGGCGCGTGCCACGCTTGACGGCCAGGCCGAGTGGCTCACGGTCAACGCCGAATACACGGCCCTCATCGAAGGCCATGCAGACGAGCAGGGCACCCAGGCCTACAACCTTGCCCTCGGCGCTCGCCGGGCATCGACGGTGCAAAACTACCTGATCTCGCAGGGCATCGACCCGTCGCGCCTGAGGACCATCAGCTACGGCAAGGAGCGCCCGATCGAGATCTGCTCGGAGGAATCCTGCTACATGCAGAACCGTCGTGCCGTGACCGTGCTGAGCATAGGAGTCGGCCTCTGAGGGAGATCGCTTGATGCGCGCGTTGCTTGCTGCCGTCCTGCTTCTTGCTGCGCCAGCCTTTGCGCAGGATCGGGAACGGACACTTGCCGACATTCGGCAGGAGCTGACCGTGCTCTTTGTCGAGATGCAACGGCTGAAGCGCGAGCTTTCGACCACGGGTGCGCCTGAAGGGCGACTCCAAAGCACCAACGTTCTAGAGCGCCTTGATGATCTGGAGACGGAGGTCCGGCGTCTGACGGCGACGACCGAGCAACTGACGAACCGGGTCCAGTCGATCGTTGCCGATGGCACGAACCGGATCGGCGACCTCGAATTCCGCCTGTGTGAACTGGAAGCGGATTGCGACATCGCAAGCTTGGGCGAGACCACGACGTTGGGCGGATCCCTGTCCGAAGAGGCCGAGCTGGCCGAGGTCGCGCCCGTCACGCAAGCCGACAGCGGATTCTCGATCGACCTGATCGATACCGGCGGCGTCGAACTGGCGCTTGCGGAACGGGCGGATTTCGATCGCGCCATGGCCAGTTTCGATCAAGGGGAATTCGAGACTGCGGTCGAGCGGTTTCGGATCTTTACCGAGACGTATCAGGGCGGACCGCTTACGGGAGTCGCGCATTTGCTGCGTGGCGAAGCCCTCTCGGAACTGGGCATGACCTCTGGTGCCGCGCGCGCCTATCTCGAGAGCTATTCGGGCACGCCGGACGGCCCGACAGCGCCGGTCGCCCTGTTGAAGCTCGGCCTCTCCCTCGACGGCCTGGGACAGGTGCAGGAGGCCTGCATCACGCTCTCGGAAGTCACGCTCCGGTTTCCCGAATCGGACGCTTCCGTCGAGGCGAAGGAGGCGCGGACCGGCATGACGTGTCCGTGATTCGCGACGCCACCACGTTCGACGAATTGATCAGGAACTTGGCGGGTCTGCCCTTCGCGTGGGGTCGGCCGCGGCGACTGGCCGTTGCCGTGTCCGGAGGCAGTGACTCGATGGCCTGTCTTGAGGTGATGCTGTGGCACGGTCGCGAACTGGGATTCCCGGTGGAAGCCGTGACCGTCGATCACGGGCTTCGTCCCGAGACGTCTGGCGAGATCGAGGCCGTTGCCGGCCATTGCGCCGAGAAGGGCATTCCCCACGCGGTGCTGACATGGAAATGGCGCGGGGCCGGCAACCTTCAGGCCGAGGCGCGCGAGGCTCGCTATCGTCTCATCAGCGACTGGGCGCGAAGTTCGGGCATCGACCAGGTTGCCCTCGGCCATACCCGTGACGATGTTGCGGAGACATTCCTCATGCGCCTTGCGAGAAAGGCCGGTGTCGACGGGCTCTCCGAGATGGATCGCCGATTCACGCGGCATGGGACGACGTGGATCCGTCCGATGCTCGACCATGGGCGCGAGGAATGGCGGGAGTACCTTGTGCGCAGGGACATTCCCTGGATCGAGGACCCTTCCAACGACGATCCGAAATTCGAGCGGGTGCGGGTTCGGGACAGATTGAAGGCTCTGTCGAAGCTGGACATCGATGCCGGCACGTTGTCCGAAGTCGCCAGGAACATGAGTGCGGCGCGCGAAGCGCTGGAGCACTACGTCCGCCGTGAGGCCGCCCGGATTGCTTCGGAAGAGAATGGCGACGTGATCCTTGCGGTCGACGCGTCCAGGCAGGGGCATCACGTTCCGCGAGAGATCCTGTTCCGCCTGCGCCGCCATGCAATGACGTGGGTGGGCGGCGGCGCGTATCCGCCGCGATCTGACGCGATGCTGGAACTGGACAATGCGCTGCAGGACGGGGGAAGGCACACGCTTGCGGGTTGCATCATTACGCGTGGGTCGGACAGCCGCGACGATCCGGTCCCATGGCGCATCTCGCGAGAATTCAATGCGGTGAAGAACATGTCCGGGCCAACCGATCAGCCATGGGATGGCCGCTGGATCATCGAAGGTCCGCATTCGGACGAGCTCGAGGTGCGTGCGCTCGGCGAGGCGGTCAAGGACACTCCGTGGCGCGAAACCGGAATGCCGCGCCAAAGCCTGTTTGCGTCGCCGGCGATCTGGAGAGGCGCGACCCTTGTGGCCGCACCTGTTGCAGGGCTTGCCGGCTCATGGACCGCGAAGGCAACGGGACGCGGCAAATTCGACGAATTTCTGCAATCCCGTTGAAGAATCCGCCCTGATTGCTATTTGACTTGGAAACCGGACGGATCTGAATGGTCCATCACGACTTGCCCGAGGGAGCTTCCGTTGACCAACATGCGCAACATCGCCTTCTGGATTGTCCTGTTCCTGCTTGTGCTGGCGCTGTTCAATCTTGTTTCGGGAGGCCAGCCAAGCCTGAGCAACACGACGGTCAGCTATTCCGAATTCGTTGACCGGGTTTCGGATGGCAGCGTAACGGCCGCGACGATTGACGGCGAAAAGATCACCTTTCGCGGCGGCGACGGCCGCGAGTACGTGACGATCCAGCCTGAAGGCGCGGAAACCACGGAACTCCTGGTCAGCAACAACGTGTCCTTCGACGCCAAGCCGCAGAAGCAGTCGAGTTTCATGGCGATCTTCTGGTCGTTCCTGCCATTCCTCCTGCTGATCGGCGTCTGGATCTATTTCATGAACCGGATGCAGGGCGGCGGACGTGGCGGAGCCATGGGGTTCGGGAAGTCGCGCGCCAAGCTGCTGACCGAGAAGCACGGTCGCGTCACGTTCGACGACGTGGCCGGGATCGACGAAGCCAAGGAGGAGCTCGAGGAAATCGTGGAGTTTCTTCGCAATCCGCAGAAATTCTCGCGGCTTGGAGGAAAGATTCCCAAGGGCGCGCTCCTTGTCGGCCCGCCGGGCACCGGCAAGACGCTGTTGGCGCGCGCCATTGCGGGCGAGGCCGGGGTGCCGTTTTTCACGATCTCCGGATCCGACTTTGTCGAGATGTTCGTTGGCGTTGGCGCAAGTCGCGTCCGTGACATGTTCGAGCAGGCAAAGAAAAACGCACCTTGCATTGTCTTCATTGACGAAATCGACGCCGTGGGTCGTAGCCGTGGCATCGGCTACGGCGGCGGCAATGACGAGCGGGAGCAGACGCTGAACCAGCTTCTGGTCGAAATGGACGGATTCGAAGCGAACGAAGGCATTATCATCGTTGCGGCGACTAACCGCCCCGACGTGCTTGATCCTGCGCTCCTGCGACCGGGCCGTTTTGATCGGCAGGTACAGGTGCCCAACCCCGACATCAAGGGCCGTGAGAAGATTCTTGGCGTGCATGTACGCAAGATTCCCCTGGGTCCGGACGTCGACCTTCGCATCATCGCGCGCGGCACACCCGGCTTTTCCGGGGCGGATCTCGCGAATCTCGTGAACGAGGCGGCGTTGATGGCGGCCCGTGTCGGTCGGCGATTTGTCACGATGGATGATTTCGAGAATGCCAAGGACAAGGTGATGATGGGAGCCGAACGGCGCTCGATGGTCATGACGGAGGAAGAAAAGAAGCTGACCGCCTATCACGAGGCCGGGCACGCCATTGTGGGTCTCAACGTTCCGCAACACGATCCGATACACAAGGCCACCATCATCCCGCGAGGCAGGGCGCTCGGCCTGGTGCTGAGCTTGCCGGAACGGGATCAGCTGGCGGTCACGTTCCGGAAGTACAAGTCGAAGATAGCCATGGCCATGGGAGGCCGCGCTGCCGAGGAACTGATTTTCGGAAAGGACGACATCACCAGCGGCGCCGCATCTGACATCCAGCAGGCAAGCAAGATTGCGCGCGCCATGGTGACCCAGTTCGGCTTCGCGGACGAACTCGGCATGGTCGACTATTCCTACGAGCAGCAAAGCTACCTTGGCACTTTCCAATCCGGCCAGGCCCATTCCGAGGAAATGCAGAAGCGCATCGACGAAAAGGTTAAGGAACTCGTCGATGAAGGATACGAAACGGCCAGGAACATTCTCACCAAGAAAATGGGCGAGCTTGAGCGCCTTGCCGAGGGCCTTCTGGAATATGAAACGCTCACCGGCAGCGAAATCACGAACGTGATCGAGGGCAAGCCGCTGAAGCGTGCCGACGATGATGAAGACGATTCGACCGCCGCGAGCGGCTAGG
>VYCX01000047.1:13646-15596 GCA_009843725.1 Boseongicola sp. SB0675_bin_26 | reverse complement strand
CCTCCTGACGCCGGCACTTTCTGACGGAATCAGGTGGTTCGAGTTCCCGAGGATGCGTGCGGCCGATGGCGCGTGACTGAGCCTGTGGGCTCTCGAAATTTCGGGATGTCGCGGAGAGTGAGGCGGCCCTGCCAGTTTCCGGCCATGACGATCAAGGCGGCACATCCCGGGCCGGGCAGCTCGTTCAAAACGGCGGCTGAAGGACTTCGGTCCGTGAATTCATGGGTTGAGCGTGAGAGATGCTTGACGTTGGGCTGAACCGCGCGTTTCCACGTTTCCGAAACATGTGCCTTGGAACCGGAATGAAGGCGCTTGCGCTGCCCGAATTGCCGGTTTCCCGGCATCCGCCAAATGGATACACGGATAATCCACTGCATGACTCGGTCGGGAGGTTTTCATGGACGCAAAGATAATTGATGGCAGGGAATTCGCGGCCGCAGTGCGCGGCAAGGTGAAGGACCACGTGACACGGCTGGCAAGCGAGCACGGCATTGTACCCGGTCTTGCAGTGGTGCTGGTGGGCGAGGATCCGGCAAGCCAGGTTTACGTGCGTTCAAAGGGCAAGGCGACGGTCGAGGCCGGAATGAAAAGCGTCGAGCACAGGCTGGCAGCGGACACGTCAGAACGCGAACTGCTGGCGCTGGTTGATCAATTGAACAACGACTCCTCCATACACGGCATCTTGGTGCAGTTGCCGCTTCCGGAACATCTGAAGGAGGATCTCGTCGTCAATGCCATCGATCCGGCAAAGGATGTGGATGGCTTCCACATTTCCAACGTGGGGCTTCTCGGCACCGGCCGGAAATCGATGGTGCCCTGCACGCCGCTTGGATGCCTCATGATGCTCAGGGACCACCACGAAAGCCTGTCAGGGCTGGAGGCGGTGATAATCGGCCGGTCCAACATCGTGGGCAGGCCGATGGCCCAACTGCTGATTGGCGACAGCTGCACCGTGACAGTCGCACATTCGCGAACAAGGGATCTGCCGGAAGTCGTGCGGCGGGCGGACGTGGTCGTGGCTGCCGTCGGGCGACCTGAAATGGTTCAAGGCAACTGGGTCAAGCCCGGGGCTACGGTGATCGATGTGGGCATCAACAGGGTCGATGCGCCGGAAAGGGGCGAAGGCAAGACGCGGCTTGTGGGCGACGTCGACTTCGAACGCGCTTTGCAGGTGGCCGGCGCAATCACTCCTGTACCCGGTGGCGTCGGGCCGATGACCATCGCTTGCCTGCTTGCGAACACGTTGACGGCATGCTGTCGCTCGAACGGCGTTCCGGAACCGGATGGCTTGACGGTCTGAATGGCCCGCGAGCGCTTCCGGCCGAGACCCGGCCTTGGCCCGCGGCATTTGATAGCATGATTTGATTGCTGGCCGGTCGACAGAATGGGTGCCTGACGGAAGAGGAGGTGCCGGCATGAGTGCAAGCATCATCGTCCGCGACATTGATCCCGGGGACAAGTCCTGGCTCCGAAGGGAAGCCCGTCAGATCTGCATATCGATGGAGGAGCTGGTCCGCCGCCTGATCCACGAGCAGCGCGCGAAGGCCGAGCTCCGCCCGAAGCCGTCCGAGGCTTTCGCCCGGCATTTCGGAGTGGACCACGGTGTCGACCTTCCGCCCCTGGTGCGTTGTGGTTAGCGACCTCTTTCGTTGTCCAGCGAGCGAGAGGAATGACAGTTCCGATCACATGGCTCTTGGACACGAACGTGGTTTCCGAGATGATGCGGCCGCGACCTGAACCGCGGGTCTCCGGATTCCTCGATTCAATCGCCGACGAAGGCTTGGGCCTTGCGTCGGTCTCTTTCTGGGAGTTGCTTAACGGCATCGGGCGTCTGGCGCCCGGAAGGCGCCGGCGCAGTCTTGTCGGGCGGTTCCACGATCTCGTTGACGAATTGTTCGAGAATCGGATCGTGGACTGGACCGTTGCCGATGCACAGGCATGCGCCAAAAT
>VYCX01000047.1:1390-13636 GCA_009843725.1 Boseongicola sp. SB0675_bin_26 | reverse complement strand
TCCTTGGATGGTCGGGCCACGATGATGCTTGCTTCCAAATTGGGGCGACCGATGCAGCCGGGAGACTTGCCGTGCCGAAGGGGTCGTTCTTCCGCGCTTGGAGATGACGACACGTCCTTGCGCGAAAGGCGTTGGCAGGAATCACCGTCGGGTTCGCTGACGTCTGGAACAGCGGTCAATTCGAATGCGGGACTGGCGCCGGCAGTACTCGGGTTCCTGTGAGATACGCCATTGCATGTCCTGAAAAGAGGTTGCGCAGCGCGGATGCCGTCCAGTCGAGCCCTCCCGTATAGCAACCATAGGCGGGCAGAATCAGCCGCGCCTCGTCAACCATGAAGCAGGGCCGGGACGTGCCGCGGATGCGCGCCTTGGGATGGAAGTGGCCGGAGATTTCTCCCGGGCCGGCGCCGATTTCGGCAATATGCCGGAAAGCGAAGGGACCGAGCCGAAACTCGTTCAGGTGCGAGCCGCCCAGGTTGGCAGGACCGGGATCGTGGTTGCCTTCGAGCCAAATCCACTGCCTGCTTTCCTGCAATTGGGAAACCTTCGTCCGAATCGTCCCGGACATCGCGTCGGCGGCGGCGAGGTCGTCGAAACTGTCACCCAGGCACAGCACGACTTCCGGCCGCAGCGAGTCCACGTCCGCGGCAAGACGTGCGAGCGTCTCGTCAGCGTCGTAAGGTGGCAGAAGCGTCCCGCTCCGCCGTGCGATGCGCTCTGACTTCCCCAAATGCAGGTCCGCAACTGCCAGAAGCTCTCTTGACGCCCAATGCAAGGCGCCTGACGGGAGCAGCGTGAGGGTCTCCCCGCAGAATCGGATGTCGCGAGCGTTCATGATCCGTTCTTATTTCTGACTGCCAGGAGTGGCAAGGCTTGACGGGTGCGTGCCCGCTTGCGAAATGCGCCCATGGCCCGCAAACCTCCCTCTGACGCGCCCCAGCGCAACTTGTACGGACGTGCTCGCGGCCGGGGCCTTCGCGCAAGCCAGAAGCGCTACCTTGCCGATCTCGCACGGGTGGGCCTGGCTGGGGTCGATCGGGACGAGAATCCCCGGCGCAGAAAACTGGATCTCAAGGCAACGTTTGGCGACCGCCCCGTCTGGCTGGAAGTGGGGTTCGGCGGCGGCGAGCACTTGGTGCACCAAGCGGTACGAAACCCGGGTGTCGGCTTTGTCGCGGCAGAGCCCTACATCAACGGCGTGGCAAAGCTGCTTGGCAGGATCAGGTCAACCGGCGCCGGGAACATCAGGGTACATCCGGGCGATGCACGCGACCTGATGGACGTGCTGCCCGAAAAGTCCGTGGCCAAGGCGTTTCTTCTCTACCCGGATCCCTGGCCGAAGAAGCGGCACCACCGACGGCGCTTCGTGACACCGGAACACCTGGACCCGCTCTTTTCGATAATGGCGCCGGGTGCCCGGTTCAGGATCTCGACAGACATTCCGGACTACGTGCGCCAAGCCATGGAGGAAGTGCCGAAGGCTGGATTCGCCTGGCAGGCGGAACGTCCTGACGACTGGCGAAGGCCATGGGAGGATTGGGTGCCGACACGCTACGAGCAGAAGGCGGTGCGGGAGGGCCGGACGCCCACCTATCTCACGTTCAGAAAGCCCGATGCGTGAAGGCATCGCGGGCGATCGCCAATTCCTGGTTCGCGTTTCGGCGGCGCGCCGTGCGTGACGGTGGACCCTTGCAATTCGTTCGGATAATGAGCCGTGGGCGATGAAGGAGTGCCGATGTCGGGAAGTGTTGCACCTGAACCGATGATTGCGCGTCGATCCTGTGCGCTGTCGGGAGAAGCACATGTGCCGGGCGACAAGTCGATTTCGCATCGATCGCTGATTCTCGGTGCGATGTGCGTTGGCGAAACGCGGGTCGAGGGGCTTCTCGAAGGCGAGGACGTGCTGGCCACGGCCGATGCGATGCGCGCGCTCGGCGCCGAAGTTGCCGAAACGGGCGAGGGCGGCTGGTCTGTCCACGGCGTGGGCGTCGGCGGCTTTGGCGAGCCTGCGGACGTGATTGACTGCGGGAATTCCGGGACTGGCGCGCGCCTGGTCATGGGCGCGATGGCAACCACGCCGATCACGGCAACCTTCACGGGCGACGCATCCCTCCGTTCACGTCCAATGGGTCGGGTCACCGAGCCTCTTGCTGACTTCGGAGCGCGGGCCGTTGGCCGGTCTGGTGGGCGGCTGCCGATGACGATCACGGGCGCGATGGATCCGGTGCCGGTCAACTACTCCATGCCGGTTGCGTCCGCGCAGGTGAAGTCCGCCATCCTGCTTGCCGGGCTCAACGCGCCCGGCGAAACGGTCGTGATCGAGAGGGAAGCCACCCGTGACCATACGGAAAGAATGCTCATCGGATTCGGTGCCGGCATTGACGTCGATGCAACGGCTGGCGGACGCGTCATCACGCTCAAGGGACATGCCGAGCTACGGCCGCAAGTCATTTCTGTTCCGCGCGATCCGTCTTCCGCGGCCTTCCCGGTGGCGGCCGCTCTGATCGTCGAGGGATCGGACGTGTTGGTGCCCAATGTCGGGATCAACCCGACCCGTACAGGACTTTATGCCACGCTCCGCGAGATGGGGGCCGACCTGACCTTTGAAGGCGAGCGCGAGGAAGGGGGTGAGCCGGTGGCGGACATTCGTGCGCGCTTCTCCCCCGACCTCAAGGGCATCGAGCTGCCACCTGAGCGCGCGGCTTCCATGATTGACGAATATCCTATCCTCTCGATCGTCAGCGCGTTCGCCGAAGGGCGCACCGTCATGCGGGGAGTCGGGGAACTTCGGGTGAAGGAAAGTGACCGGATCGACGCGATGGCAAACGGCCTTCGTGCCACAGGCGTGTCCGTCAGGGAAGGCGAGGACTGGTGGGAGATCGAGGGCATGGGCCCGGCGGGCGTGCCGGGCGGAGCGCGTGTCGCGGCGTGCCTTGATCACCGCGTCGCCATGTCGTTTCTCTCCCTTGGCCTTGGCGCGAAGGAAGCCGTGACGGTGGACGACACCGCGCCGATCGCCACGTCGTTTCCGACATTCACGGCGCTCATGACGGAGCTGGGCGCCTTTCTTGATCCCGTTCAGGCAGGGTAGGCCCGATTCGCAGGGATCTGCCGGCAGTCCGGCCCTTCCGGCCGCAGCCGACGGCCGCGGCAGGCGAATGTCATCCAGCCACCAGCCCCATCTGCTCCAGCTTCAGGAGCACCTGCTGCGCGCAGTAGTCGACCTCGAAATCTTCGGTTTCAAGCTTCAGTTCCGGGTTCTCCGGCACGTCATAGGGATCCGAGATTCCAGTGAACTCCTTGATCTTGCCTTCCCTCGCGAGCATGTACAGCCCCTTCCGGTCACGTCGCTCGCATTCCTCGATTGACGTGGCCACGTGCACTTCGACGAAGGCGCCGAAATTCTCGATCTGTTCGCGCACGGCCCGTCTCGCTGCGGCGTAGGGGGCGATCGGGGCGCAGATGGCGATCCCTCCGTTCTTCGTGATTTCGGATGCGACGAATCCGATACGGCGAATGTTCAGGTCCCGGTGCTCCTTCGAGAAGCCCAGTTCGCTCGACAGGTTCTTGCGGACGATGTCTCCGTCAAGAAGCGTGACCGGACGCCCTCCCATCTCCATGAGCTTGGTCAGGAGGGCATTCGCGATTGTCGACTTCCCTGATCCGGAGAATCCGGTGAAGAAGACCGTGAAGCCCTGCCGGGATCGGGGCGGGTAGCGGCGCCGGAGTTCTCTTGCAACTTCTGGAAAGGTGAACCACTCCGGCAATTCGAGGCCTTCGCGCAGCCGGCGGCGGAGTTCGGAACCGCTGATGTCCAGAACGGTCAACCCTTCCTCGACCTCATCGGCCTGCATGTACTGCGCGCGTTCCTGAACGAAGACCATGTGCTTGAAATCCACCATTTCGACGCCGATCTCGTCTTCAAGCTCCCTGAACAGGTTCTGCGCGTCGTAGGGCCCATAGAACGGCTCGCCCTTCGAGTCCTTTCCCGGACCGGCGTGGTCGCGGCCAACGATCATGTGGGTGCAACCATGATTCCTGCGGATAAGTCCGTGCCACACCGCCTCTCTCGGACCGGCCATTCGCATGGCGAGGTTCAGCAGGCTCATCGCAGCCGTGGAAGACGGGTACTTGTCAAGCACGGCCTCATAGCATCGCACACGCGTGAAATGGTCGACATCACCAGGTTTCGTCAATCCCACGACCGGGTGTATCAGGAGATTCGCGGCCGTTTCCCGCGCCGCCCGGAACGTCAGTTCCTGATGCGCGCGGTGCAGCGGATTGCGGGTCTGGAATGCAACGATGCGGTGCCAGCCAAGTTTCCGAAAATGCGCGCGAAGCTCGTTTGGCGTGTCCCTGCGCATCCTGAAGTCGTAATGTGCGGGAAGCTGGAGTCCGGTCACCGGCCCGCCCAGGCAGACCGGGCCTGCGGCGTGGTGCAGATAGTTGACCGCAGGATGCGCAAGGTCATCGGTGCCAAGGACTTTCTTCGCTTCCCGTGACTTGTCCGGGCACCATCGGTCGGTGACGTTCATGGTCGCGAGAATCACGCCTTCCTGATCGCGAAGGGCGATGTCGCGGCCAAGCTTGACGCCCTCGGCAAAGCCCGCCGAGACATCAAGCGTCACAGGCATGGGCCAGAGCGTTCCGTCGGCGAGCCGCATCTCGTCGACAACGCTGCAGTAGTCGTCCTCGCCCAGGAAGCCCTTCAATGGATGGAATCCGCCGTTCAGCAGGAGTTCAAGGTCGCAGATCTGGCGCGGCGTGAGATCCCAGCTCGGCAGCCCTGCGGCCTCTTCCTTGAGTTCAAGTGCCTTGTTCCAAGGAACAAGCAGTTCCGGAATGGGGGAGTGATTCGAAGTCATCATGATTGATCCGGCGCCTTTCTGGAGTGCTCTCCCTAGCGAGTGGCATGCAGGCAAGGCAAGGCGTCCTGCATTCCCGTGCGATCCGTGCCGCGGGCGGGATGCCCCTCCGGACATCCGCCCTTGCCGGGCCGCCCGGTCAGCCGAGGAGCCCGCCCTTGGCCGCGGTCACTCGGCTGCGATGTCCGCATCGCGCCCCTGCTCGGCAAGGAAACGTTCGGCTTCAAGCGCGGCCATGCAGCCCATTCCGGCCGAAGTGACCGCCTGGCGATACACGTGATCGGTGATGTCGCCTGCGGCAAATACGCCTGGGACCGAGGTTGCCGTCGAGTCCGGCGCGGTCACTGCATAGCCGCCGCTGTGCAGTTCGAGGCTGTCCTTGACCAGTTCATTCGAAGGCGTGTGGCCAATGGCGATGAAAACCCCCTTGCAGGAGATCTCGGTGACCTTCCCGGTCTTGACATGCTTCACCCGCACCCCCTCGACGGCCTTCGGCTCCTCCGCTCCGAGGACTTCATCCAGAGTGTGGTCCCAGAGAACCTGAATTTTCTCGTGGCGGAAGAGCCGGTGCTGAAGAATCTTTTCGGCGCGCAGCTCGTCCCGGCGATGGACCAGGGTGACCCTCGACGCGAAATTGGTCAGAAAGAGGGCTTCCTCGACGGCCGTGTTGCCTCCGCCGACAACAACGACGTCCTGGCCGCGAAAGAAGAACCCGTCGCAGGTGGCGCAGGCCGAGACGCCAAAGCCCTTGAATGTCTCCTCGGAGGCAAGGCCCAGCCACCTTGCCTGCGCGCCCGTTGCCAGGATGACGGTGTCGGCCGTGTAGATGGTGCCCGTATCGCCGTTCGCACGAAAGGGCCTGCATGAGAGGTCGAGCGACTGAATGTGATCAGAGACGACTTCGGTGCCGACGGCGCGTGCATGCTCCTCCATGTTCGCCATCAAGCCGGGGCCCTGGATGTTGCTTTCGCCGGGCCAGTTTTCGACGTCGGTCGTGATCATGAGCTGACCGCCTGGCTGCACGCCCTGGACCAGAAGCGGTTCGAGCATCGCACGGCTCGCGTAGACGGCGGCAGTGTATCCTGCCGGGCCCGATCCGATGATCAGGACTTTCGTGTGTCGCGTGTTGCTCAAGGCAGGTGCCTCCCAGGAAGAATGCCGGACCGATATAGTGCGGGAACCCGTTCATCGAAAGTGCCTTTGGCAACGAGACTTCGCCAGCGACTCTCCGTGCGCGAGCATGCCGTTCCTGAGGTTCCGACGCGACATGACGGGCTGTCATGACGGACGGGCTTGCGCGGACCGGAGAGCGTTCCGAAGGGTGCCGGATCATGGAAAGCGCTGGCCAGGCTAATGAAATTGCGCAGCAGCGACACATTATTGCGCGAAACGAGGCAGTCCGGTAAGATTCTGCAGACGAGGGAGCAGACGATCATGCCAGGTGAAAGGCTCGACGCAATCGACCGAAAGATTCTTGCGGAATTGCAGGCCAATGGCCGCATGACCAATGTAGAGTTGGCCCGACGGGTGGGAATTTCCGCGCCGCCCTGTCTTCGCAGGGTTCGGGCGCTTGAGGATCAAGGGCTGATTCGGGGCTATCACGCCCTGGTTGACACCCGTGCACTGGGTTTCGAAGTGCAGGTCTTTGTCATGGTCGGACTGCAAAGCCAGGCCGAAGCGGACCTGAGCGCATTCGAGTCGCGTTGCCGGAACTGGCCCCTTGTCCGGGAGTGCAACATGCTCAATGGCGAAGTGGATTTCATCCTGAAATGCGTGGCGCCCGATCTCTCGACCTTTCAGCGGTTCCTGACGGATGAGCTGACGTCGGCGCCGAACGTGATCTCGGTCAAGACGTCCCTCGTGATTCGGTGTGCCAAGGACGAGCCCGCAGTGCCGTTTGACGTGCTTGAGGAGCGGCAAGCCGAGATCGCGTGATGCTGGAGCGTCGCACCCGTGCCGTCCGTTGCCTCAGGGAACTGCGCCTCCGTCGCGTTCAAAGGCAGATGACTGAAATCAGGCGGCCGTAGTCCGGCTCCTTGCGATGCCGGCTTCGACGATAGGAAAAGAAGCGGTCCGGGTCGGAATATGTGCAATGCCCCGTCCATTGCGCATTGCCGATGCCTGCATTGCGGAGACGTTGAAGGCTGTAGCCAACAAGATCGAACTGAAGGCGGTCGTCACGTCCGTTCGCGAAGAATCGCGTGTTTCCCGGGTCGTCGTCGACAAAGCGTTCAAGAAATTCCGGCCCCACTTCATACGCGCGCTGGCTGATTGACGGGCCGATCACGGCGGTGATTCCAGCGGCGCGCGCACCGAGCCCTTCCATTGCATCGACCGTGGCTTCCAGGATTCCGTCCAGGGCGCCGCGCCAACCGGCATGCGCGGCGCCGATCACTTGTGCGGCATTGTCGGCAAGCAGGACTGGCTGACAGTCGGCGGTCAGTATGGCGAGGCCAAGGCCCGGCGTCGCTGATGCCATCCCGTCGGCTCTTGGCTGCACATCGAACGGGGCGTCCGCCGCAAGCGCCGTGGCAGAGTGCACCTGGTGAACCGTCGCCAAGCGCTTCGGCGAGATGCCAAGAACGTCGGCCGCCCGTTGCCGGTTGATCGACACGGTCTCCTTCCGGTCCGTTGAGCCATGGCCGCAGTTCAGGCTGGCGAAGAGGCCGGTGGAAACGCCGCCCTTCCGTGTGAAGAAGCCGTGGCGCCACCGCGCCAAGGCCTCGGATGTGATGACTTCGATCGTCATGCCGTGAATCCGGGCGGCAACCGCGTGCCTTCCTGGTAGAGGGCCATTGCCCGAAAGAGCGTTCCCATTTCGTCCTCATGCGTCAAGCGGCGAAGCGCGGCGACATGGCTTTCGAGAGCGGATCCCTTCAGCCTTGCGGCCAGTCTCTCCGCGCGCTGGACTATTCCGAGACGTTCGAGGAATTCGCCCTGGGGAATCACTTGCGTGTGAGCCGCAGGACGGGCGGCATCTGAAATTGCCTCGAAGTCCACATGGGCGGTCAGGTCTGCCGTGCCGGGATCGGTCAGCGCCGGCACGCTCCTGTGAACCTGGACGGCCTGCACCGTGTCGCCGAGCGAACGTTGGCCGCCGTAGTCCACCACCAGCGCAAGGCCGCCAAATTCGGCGATTCGCTTTCCGATGCCGGCTGCAATGGCACTTGCGGCCGGACGGGTCTCGACGATGTCGCCGTCACGTGTATCGCCCAGCCGGTCGGTCAGCGATTCGGGACTGACCGGGTCCGAAAGGCCCAGTGTCAGGGTGCCGTCGTTGTCAACGCCGACCATGCGCTCCCGCCACATGGCGCCGTCTCGCTGGAACTGGCGCACGGGAAGGGCGTCGAAGAACTCGTTCGCGACGAGAAACAGGGGAATGCGGGGAAGGCTTTCGATCGTGTCGTGATGGTGCAGCGGGCGGTCAATTGCCTTCCGTTGCAAGTCGCGCAGAACTGGTGACGCCTCCACGAGGTGAACGGAAAGGGCTTCGGGGAATTCGGGCACTGTCCGGCTGGCCCGAAGCATGTCCGCCATGAGCGTGCCCCTGCCGGGGCCGAGCTCGGCAAGGCACACTGGCCGTGGCGCCTCGCGGTCGAGCCAGGCCTGTGCAAGCGCCAGTCCCAGGAGTTCGCCGAACATCTGGCTGATTTCCGGCGCCGTTGTGAAATCGCCCGACACCCCAAGGGGGTCGCGCCTTGAATAGTATCCGAATTCGGGATGCAGCAGACAGTCGTGCATGTAGTCCGCCACGGTCATTGGTCCGGTGGCGCGGATTCTCTGGATGAGGAGCTTCTCCAGCTCGGTCATCCGGAAGCGCGCCCCTGGCAAGCGGTCGAGCGGTGCCGCGGAAGTCGTGCCTCGTCCAGGGAAAGTCTTGGCCGGGCGATCCTCGCATGAGCGGTCGGTGCTGTCTGGCGCGTTCTGCGTGGCTGGGCGGAAGGGCCGGGGGCTGCGTTCACGGGCGGGACCTGAAGGCAAGGTAGAGTGCGAGCAGCCCGAGCGCGATCATTGGCAAGGACAGGAGCTGGCCCATGGTAACCCCGATCGGGCCGGCGAAGGCGACATGTCCCATGGGATTGCCTGCCGTCACGAACTGGGAGTCGGCTTGCCGGAAGAACTCCACTGCAAAACGGGACGCCCCGTAGCCCGCGATGAAGACGCCGGCAATTGCGCCGGGCCGCTTGAGCCAGCCTCGTGCATAGGCAAGCCAAAGGAGAAGGATTCCGAGAATCAGGCCTTCAAGCCCAGCTTCGTAGATTTGCGACGGATGCCTTGCGCAGGCGCCTGCGACGCCGGGACAGCTCTGCGCGGCGGAGCCCGGAAAAATCACGCCCCACGGCATGTCCGTTGGCTTTCCCCAGAGTTCGGCATTGACGAAGTTTGCGACGCGGCCGAGGAGCAGCCCCGGCGGAGTCGCGAGTGCCAGTCCGTCCGCGAGTCCCGTCAGGGGAAGGCCGTGCCTGTGCGCGAAGACGGTTGCGGCGACGGCGACGCCCAGCAAACCGCCATGGAACGACATGCCGCCTTCCCAGACGCGCAGGATCGACAGGGGATCTTCCAGTGCCTGTCCCCCTCCATAGAACAGGACATATCCGAGGCGGCCTCCCAGAACGACGCCGAGGATCAGCCAGACCAGGAGGTCGTCGAGCTGCTTGCGGTCAAGGGCCGGGGATTCGTCCTTCCAGAGTTGCGGACGCCCGATGGTTCGACGGAGGATCCAGTAGCCGGCCAGGAATCCCGCGATGTAGGCGAGAGCATACCAGCGAATCGGCAGATCTATCGGGCCCAGGGGAATCTCGACCAGGATTGGTGAAATGTCGGGGAACGGAATTCCGTGCTGCATGAATCGCGTTCGTGGCATTGCTGCGAGGTTGCGTCAACCTTGTGAAGCACGCATTCGCAACCTATAGATGCCGGAACGTGCTCAAGCTGGACGAGGTGCAGGCATGCAGACCCGAAACCCGAGATTGGACGATCTCGCACAGCTCATGATGAATTCCATGGGAGTCGCTCGCGGTGCCCGGGACGAGTTCGAGACGGTCATGAAGGGCATGCTCGACCGTTGGCTTGCGGGCCGAGATCTCGTGACCCGCGAGGAATTCGACGCCGTGCGGGCAATGGCGGAAAAGGCGCGCGTGGAGAACGAGGCGCTCCGGTCACGGGTCGAGGCGCTGGAGACCCGCAAGCGAAAGAAGTCCTGACCTCGAACCGCCGCGGCAGGTTCGCCGGCGCGGGCGCGGGCCGTGTTCGCAGAATCCGGTCGTCGCGCGAACGGCTTGGCCGACCTCGTGTGTCAAGGTTTCGTCCCGCGTCCTTGCCTGGCGGCTGGACGTTGCCGCAATTCCGCTTTCGCTTCGGCAGGATGCGACGCGAGGACGGGGCGTCAACGGCGAAACCGTCCGCCGTCTCACTTTATTTTGAATTCGGACAAGATTTCGCTTTACAGGTCCTCGCTTTCGGAACACCATATCTCGCAAGGTGGATGACAGGGCCCACCGAGTCTTGAATTGACGGCAAGCCATGGTGGGATCAACCGTCAGGCACGCAAGATGGGGCAAGAGCGCATGTCGCTGACCGAGCAGTACATCACTGAAGACCTCCACCCGATCGACATTGTCGAACACGTGGCCGAACGTCACGAATGGGAATTCGACCGGTTTGCGGAAGACCAGATCGCGATGGCGATCGAAGGGCAGTGGCGGACGTATTCGATCACCCTTGCCTGGTCTCCGCAGGACGAGACCCTGCGATTGATCTGCACCTTCGAAATCGATCCGCCAGCGGACAGGATGGGCGCGCTCTACGAGGTGCTGAATCGAACCAATGACATGTGCTGGTCGGGAGCGTTTGCGTTCTGGCAGTCCCAGAAGCTGATGGCGTGGCGATACGGCCTCGTGCTGGCCGGGGACCAGTCCGCGAGCGCCGAGCAGGTCGACAAGATGATCCGGACTGCCGTGCAGGCGGCCGAACGGTTCTACCCGGCGTTTCAGCTTGCCACATGGGGCAAGGAATCGCCGGAGCGCGCAATGGATGTCGCCATGACAGAGGCCTATGGTCGCGCCTGAACGGGGATTGCTGCGTCCGCACCTTTGTCTCCTCCTTTGCTGATCGTGGACGCACGGGAAGCCGGGCCGCCGAACCGGCGGTCCGGCTCTCCATTCCGGCCCTGTGAAAACGGATGTCCGCACGGAGCCGGAACAGGATAGAAGGAGGCGAACCGGAAAGGGAGGCTCGCCATGGAATTTGGAGATATCGCGCGCCGGGGCCTTGTTCTCCTCGGCTGCGGCAAGATGGGCGGGGCGCTGCTTCAAGGGTGGATCGGGCAAGGCATGGACAAGAGCGCGGTCTGGGTTGTTGATCCGGCGCCTTCCGGCGAACTGAGCGCGCTTGTCGGCGCGAACCTGAATGCCGACCTGCCTGCTTCGCCGGCGATCGTTGTGGTCGCCGTCAAGCCGCAGATGATGGACGCGGCGCTGGAGTCGGTGCGGCGGTTCGGGGGACGCAAGGACACCCTGTTCCTGTCGGTTGCGGCGGGGACGACACTTGAAACGTTCGAAACGGCGCTTGGATCATCGACTCCGGTCATTCGCGCGATGCCGAACACGCCTGCCGCAATCGGACGGGGCATTACGGCACTCGTTCGCAACGGTCGGGTTTCCGAGGCTGGCATGGACATGGGAGAGGAACTCCTGTCCGCCGTTGGCCAGACCGTGCGCCTGGATCGGGAGGCGGACATGGACGCGGTCACGGCCGTGTCCGGGTCCGGGCCGGCCTATGTCTTTCATCTCATCGAAGCGCTCGCGGCGGCCGGCCAGGCGGAAGGCCTTTCGCCGGAACTGGCGCTTACCCTCGCGCGTTCGACCGTGGTCGGCGCGGGCGCGCTGGCCGAGGCTTCGCCGGAGGACCCCGGGCAGCTTCGCGTCAACGTCACGTCGCCGGGCGGGACGACAGAGGCAGCGCTGAACGTCCTGATGGACGATGCCACGGGATTTCCCGCACTTGTCTTGCGGGCCGTCAGCGCGGCCGCCAGCAGAAGCCGGGAGCTTGGAAAATGACGATCAGCTTCGCGGAGTTCATGAAGGTCGACATTCGCGTCGGCGAAATCACGCGCGCGGAACCTTTCCCTGAGGCGCGAAAGCCCGCGTTCAAGCTCTGGGTCGATTTCGGGCCGGATCTCGGTGTCAGGAAGAGTTCCGCACAGATCACGCGACACTACGATGTCGAGACGCTTCGGGGGCGCAAGGTGCTCGCCGTCGTGAACTTCCCGCCGCGTCAAATCGGGCCGGTCATGTCGGAGATACTCGTGCTGGGCGTGCCGGACGAGGACGGGGAGGTCGTGCTGCTGAAGCCGGACAAGGATGTCCCGATTGGCGGTCGC